>NZ_JBYIQX010000021.1:0-127611 GCF_057707805.1 Streptomyces sp. bgisy159
GTGGAGGAGTCACGTAGACGCCGACCTCCAGCAGGTCGCCCCGCACCCCGGCGGCTTCCTGACGGTCCAGGACCCAGTCGAAGAGCACCTGGTCGAGCACGGGGAACCAGCCCGGGACGTCATCGAGCCGGAGGGGTGGTCGCATCGCGTCGTGCGGATCGCTCATGAGAAGTGAGCACTTCCTCGTGTGATGGACATTCAGGGAAATCCTCAGTCTCTTCCCGCGGCGCACCGTCCGAATCGGCGATCAGGTGAACAGCGGGGAAATTCTGGCCGATCGGTGAAGGCGGCGGCGAGGAAGGTAATGCGGTTGTTCACGCGGGTGCTTCTCCTGCCGTCGGACATATGACTCCGGGCGTTTACAGCCGGTTCACGTCGCGCCCATACCTTCAACCAATGCCAGACATATCCAGCCGGGCGCGAGGGTCTGTTCTGCCCCGCCAGCGTGGTGGCGCCGCGCTCGTCTCATATGTATTGCCCGTCTTCAACGAACAGGACGGGATCCGCCATTTCCACGAGGAACTCGTCACCGCCCTGAGCGAGCGCCCCGAGTTCGCCTATGAGTTGGTGTACGTCAACGACGGATCCGCCGACGGCACGCTGGCCATTCTGGAAGACATCGCGAAGAACGACCGGCGCGTCCGGGTCATCGACTTCGCCCGCAACTTCGGTCACCAGATGGCCATCACCGCCGGGATCGACGAGGCACACGGCGACGCCGTGATCGTCATGGACACCGACCTGCAGGACCCGCCCAGGGTCAGCCTGGAACTGATCGACGCCTGGCGGGACGGCGCGGAGATCGTGCATGCCCGCCGGCGCAGCCGGCAGGACACCTTCTTCAAGAAGACCACCGCGCACGCCTTCTACCGCCTGCTGCGCTCCTCCACCGACGTCGACATCCCGGTGGACACCGGCGACTTCCGGCTCATGGACCGCCGCGCCGCCGACGAGCTGCGGCGCTTCCGCGAGCGCAGCCGGTTCGTGCGCGGCATGGTCGCCTCGATGGGCTTCCGCCAGAGCGAGGTGCACTTCGACCGTGACGAGCGGTTCGCGGGGGAGACCAAGTACCCCCTGAAGAAGATGGCCCGCCTCGCCATCGACGGCCTGACCGGCTTCTCCACCGCACCCCTGCGGATGATCACCAAGCTGGGCTTCGCGGTGCTCGCGCTGTCCCTGGCCGGCATCGTCTACGCGCTCGCCATGAAGGTCCTGCGGCCCGACATCACGGTCTCCGGATGGACGATGCTGATGGTCGTCGTGCTCTTCCTCGGCGGCGTGCAGATGCTGTCGCTGGGCGTGCTCGGCAGCTACATCGGCCGCACCTACGCGGAGGTGCAGGGCCGCCCGCTGTACACGGTCCGGCAGGTCATCTCGCACGCCGCACCGGCCGGCAGCGGCCCGGGCGGCGCCGGCGGCCATGGCGACTGACACCGTCGAGAGCACCGGCAGCCGCGGCCGGGACCTCCGTCAGCTGGTCACGTACGCCCTGGTCGGCGGCAGCGGAGTCCTGCTCGACCTGGGCGCGTTCCTGCTGCTCTACAACGTGGCCGGGATGCACGAACAGGTGGCCAACGTGCTGTCCACCAGCCTCGGCATCACCAACAACTTCGTCCTGAACGCCCTGTTCACCTTCAGCAAGCGCGACCGCCTGCTGATCCGCTACCTGCGCTTCTACGCCGTCGGGCTGACCGGCATCGCCCTGACCTTCGTCCTGCTCGCGGTGTTCTCCCGGGGCCTCGGCATCGATCCGAACCTGGTGAAGGCCGGCTCGCTGCCGCTGGTGCTGCTCTTCCAGTTCGCGCTCAACAGAAAGTGGAGCTTCGCATGAATCTCGGCGTCATCGGCGCGGGAGCGACCGGCCTGACCGCCGCCTACGACGCGGTCAAGCGCGGTCATTCGGTGACCGTCCTGGAGGCCGCCGACGAACTGGGCGGACTCGCCGCGTCGATCACCGTCGGCGGGGTGCCGCTGGAGCGCTACTACCACCACATCTTCCGCAGCGACCGGCAGATGATCGAGCTGATCGAGGAACTGGGCCTCGGCGGCGACCTGCGTTTCCACAAGACCACCACCGGCGTCTACCGCGACGGCCGCATGCACCCCTTCAGCACCCCCCTCCAGATGCTGACCTCCCCGCTGTACGGCCTGCCCGCCGGCGTCCGCTTCGGTCTGTCGTCGGCGGTGCTGAAACTCGTGCGCGACGGGGAGCGGTTCAACGACCGCACCGCGCTGAGCTGGCTGAACAAGTGGGCCGGGCGGCGGGCCACCGAAGCCGTGTGGGAGCCGCTGCTGCGCGGCAAGTTCGGCGACCGCGCCGACCAGGTGTCGATGGCCTGGCTGTGGGCGCGCGTGCACTGCCGCACCTTCGAACTCGGCTATCTGGACGGCGGGTTCGAGCGGGTGTACGCCGCCCTGCGGGACCGGATCGCCGAGCGCGGCGGCAAGGTCGAGTTCGGCAAGCGGATGGAGACCATCCGGCAGGAGGGCGCCCACGGTCCGGTCACCGTGCGCACCGCCGACGGGGCCGCGTACACCTTCGACCACCTGATCGTGACGACGCCGCAGCCGGCCTTCGCCCAGGCCGCCGACGCGCCCGCCGACGACACGGTCCGGCGCAACCAGTACCTGGGCGCGACCTGCTTCGTCCTCGAACTGGACCGCAGCGCGATCCCGTACTACTGGCTCAACATCAACGAGCCGGACTTCCCGTTCCTGGCGGTCGTCGAGCACACGAAGATGATCGACCCGGCGCAGTACGGCGGCCGGCACATCCTCTACGTCGGCAACTACGTGGAGCGCGACGACTGGCGCTTCACCACCGCCCCGGCCGAGCTGCTCGACCGCTACCTGCCGTACCTGAAGCGGCTGAACCCGGCCTTCGAGCGCACCTGGATCCAGGACTGGCACTTCTCCCGGGCCCCGTTCGCCCAGCCGGTGGTCACCCCCGGGTACAAGGCGCTGATCCCGGGCCACCACACCCACCTGAGCCGGGTGACGCTGGCGACGATGGCCCAGATCTACCCGCAGGACCGCGGTCAGAGCTACTCGGTGGAGCTCGGCCACAAGGCGGCACGGATCGCGGGCGCGGCCTGACCCGTCCGGCTCACGCGCGGAAGGGGCCCCGGAACGGCGAATTCCCGGGGCCCCTTCCGCGCGCGGCGGTCAGCCGCGGTGGCGCAGGGTGCACACCACCAGCTGCCGGCCCTCCGGCCTGGGGCACGCGTAGGTGCGCCGGATGTCGTCGGCGATCTCCGGGTCGACCACCGCGAGGGACATCCAGCCCGGCTGGTAGACCATGTACTCGGCCGGGTGCTCCTGGGTGACGCAGCGCACGTTCTCCCGGGTCGAGGTGAGGCCGGCGACCTCGGGGAGCCGCTTGGTGACGCTCAGGAAGGTGGGGAAGGGGTAACGGCAGCCGGTCGGATGACCGACGTAGTACGCCTGCAGCCCGAACGCCAGATACAGCACCTCGGCGTCCTCCGGCAGCTCGGCCGCCACCTGCTCGCCGGCGGCCCGCGCGGCCTCGGCCTGCTCCTTCAGCTCGGCGTTGGTGGTGACGAGGTGGCCCTGCACCACCCGTACCCCGGACGACGGCCACACGGTCGCCGCCAGGCACACGACGAGCGCGAGCCCCGTCAGGGCGACCGGGACGCGCGGGGTGCGCGGCCGGCGGGGGGCCCGCGCGAGCCGCATGTCGACCAGCGCGGCGGCGAGGGACGCGGCGCACGCGTACCAGGCCAGGTCGACCGTGTACACGTCCTCGCGGACCAGGAAGATCAGCGGGGTGAGCGCCCCGAGCACCAGGGCGAGCGCGGTCAGGCACAGCGGCGGGCGGCGGTACGCGCCGTACCAGCGGCCGACCGCGAGACCGGTGAGCGCGGCGGCCACCACCGGCAGGGACTCCCCGTGGTACGCGAAGAAGTTCCCCTGGTACATCACGACGCCCAGGCCGACGACGACCAGCAGCGCGGTGACGACGACCGCCTCGACGCGCTGCCGGCGGGAGCCGAGGGTGACCGCGAACAGCAGCAGCGCTCCCGGCAGCAGCCCGAGCACGGGCGTCAGGACGATCCGGTCGCCCACGTACTGGGCGGTCCGCTGAAGGAGGTCGGAAACGACGACCGGCTCGGCGCCGCCCAGCTGGTGGACGTTGATGTGCGGCATGTCGCGCACCCACTGCAGCTCGCGCGAACCCGACCAGACGCTGATCCCGAACAGCAGACCGGTGGCGACGGCGGTGGCGGCGGCCAGCAGCAGCGCCCGGACCCGGTCCACGGCGAAGACCACGAGCAGCGCCATCGCGGCCGTGCCCGCCGTGGAGTACTTCAGCAGGACGGCCAGACCGAGGGGCAGCGCGGCCAGGGCGACCGCCCGCCACCGGTCGCGGACGCCCAGCGCGGCGGCGACGGCCACCACCGCGAAGACGATCGCGAACCACTCCGGCTGCAGGTAGTCGATGACGGGCGCGAAGGCGAGAGTGAGGGCGACCGGAGCCGCGACGAGCAGCGCGTCGCGCTCGGGCAGGCGCCGGCGCAGGGCCCGCCACAGCAGCAGGCCGGCCGCCGCGCACAGCACCAGGCCGACCAGCCGCATCAGGGCTTCGCTCACCGCGAACGAGCCGAAGGTGACGGCGTCCAGCCCGGCGATCAGCCACCGGTAGAAGAAAGGCCGGTGGGCGAACACCTCGGACGGGGAGAAGCCGCTCTCCCCCGTGGTGCGCAACGCGGCGAGCACATAGCGGATGTCGAGAAAGACACCCGCCGTCAGAGTGATGTGGAGCAGCAGCCCCGCGGTGACGAGGGCCGTCGTCCACCCGGCGGGGGAGGTGAGGCGCGAACGGCGGAAATCCGCCCCTCGTGGCGAATGCGGCAACAGGTCGCGGGAGTCGGTCGCGGAGGATTGCCGCGTCGTCGGGGTCGTCATGTGGTCACCTGGAGTTCCGTGTCCCGGCGAACGGCCAGCGCGCGCCGGAGCCGGGGGCCGAAGGGCTTCTCCACGAAGCGGTACAGCAGCCAGGCGATCGCCAGCATGGACAGCACCGTGACGGCGAGCGTCGGGTAGGCGTCGAGTCCGAGTCGGCGGTGCAGGACCCGCACGAAGAACCAGCCCAGGTGCTCGTGGATCAGATAGAAGGGGTAGGTCAGCGCCCCGGCCACCGTCAGCCAGCGCCAGTTGGCCCGGCCCGTCCAGCCCAGCGCGACCGCGGCGACGGCCGCGAAGGCGGCGAGGACGATCAGCTGGACGACGTACGGACTGCGGTGGAAGTCGCCGTGCGCGCCGGGATGCCACAGGCCCCTGACGGCGTACCGCTGGCCCAGCAGATAGCTGACCGCCACGATGCCCCACAGCAGCGGGTCGCTGCCGCAGCGGTGGATCAGGTACAGGGCGAGGCCGCCGACGAAGTACGGCGCGTACGCGGGCATCGCCAGCTCCTCGGCCAGCGGATGGTCGGCGACCGAGGCGAACAGCCCCGCCACCGTCCACAGGCAGCAGAACAGCACCACGCGCCGGTAGGTGACGCCCCGCCACACCACGAACAGCGCGAACAGCACGTAGAAGCGGGCCTCCACCCACAGCGTCCAGTCCACCCCCAGCACCCGGGGCACGCCCATCGGCTGCTGCAGCATGGTGAGGTTGACCAGCAGCTCGTCCGAGCGCAGCGGCTTCTGGACCACCGGCAGGACGACACAGGCCACCGTGACCAGCACCAGTGCCGCCCAGTACGCCGGGTACAGCCGGGAGACCCGGGAGCGGAAGAAGTCGCCCATGCTCCGGCCCCAGCTGCTCATGCAGATCACGAACCCGCTGATCACGAAGAAGAACTGCACGCCGAGCGGCCCGTACGTGGTGAACTGCGACAGCGTCGGGAACTTCACGGCGGGGGACTGGTGCCAGGAGTCGGAGATCTCGCCGCCCCGGCCGGTGTAGTGGTAGAGGCAGACCATCAGGGCCGCGACCAGCCGCAGCCCGTCCAGGGCGCGCAGCCTGCTCTCCCGCCGGGGCCGCACGGCGGGTGGGCCGGGCGGCGGGAGGTCCGGCCGGGGCGCCGGTTCGGGTATCGGTGCCGTGGCCTGCTCAGCCGCGCTCATCCTGGGGGCCTTCCCGTGGGACGTCGAGAGAGGTGGGTACCTGCTGAGGGAGGGGGCTTCCTCGCGGACTACCGCTTCGCGGCCGCCCGCTTGGTCGCCGCCCGCTTCATCGCCCGCGCCCGGCGCGCCAGCCGCCGTACCGCCGCGTTGCGGGGGATGAAGGCGAGCTGGGCCGGTACGGCGCCGGGGAGGGCCAGGGACGCCAGGCGGCGGCGCTTGAAGTAGCGCCAGGTGCGCTGGTCGAGGTGGGCGGAGAGGAAACGCTCCGCCTCGCCCCGCAGCCCGGGGTGGATCTGCGGCTGCATCGCGAACCCGACCGCCCTCAGCAGAGCGGACAGCTCCGCCACCCGCTCCCGCGACGGCATGGCCCAGCCCTCCACCGCCGCCCGGTCCGCCAGGTCGGGCAGCAGCGCGTCCACGATGGTCAGCGGCACCCGGTTGCTGTTCTGGTACGGCGTGAGCGCGGCCAGCACGGACTCGGTGCCCGTCCGCGCCACGGGCAGCCCGTGGAACCCGGCGGCGGTGAACAGCGCGGTGGAGAAGCAGCCGGCCACCAGCGCGGGCCGCAGCCGCAGACAGGCGACCTCGGCGAGCACCGGCCGCTCCAGCAGGGTGAGGTCGGCGCCCAGCTTCCGCGCCTCCTCCTCCAGCAGCCGCGACCAGCGGGCCGGGGCCAGCGGGTGCGGCTTGAAGACGATCGAGGTGTGCCCGAGCGCCACCGCGCCGCGCACCATGTCCAGGTGCAGCCGCTCCTCCTCGGCGTCGCCGATGATGTCGAGCGCCGACAGGTACTGCCCGAGCAGCAGCGCGGGACGCCGCTCGGGCGCCGTCAGCTCCCGCTCCTCCTCGGCCAGTTCGCCCAGCACCTTCAGGAAGGCCTCGGTCGGCACCAGGACCGGCGGCACCCCGAACTCGGTGAGCAGCAGCGGGGTCAGGCCCGGCACCAGGTCGAGGTGGAGCAGCCGGTCGATCCGGGTGCCGACCAGCGGATCGATCTTGTTGCGGGTGGGGCCGTAGCTCATCAGTCCGTCGGCGTAGACGTCGACCGGAGCGCCGGTGAAGATCTGGCACACCGCCAGCGACGGGTTGACCTGGATGGACTCCACCACCAGCCGGACCTCGTCGTCGCCGAGGTTCCACAGCAGGCGCACGTACCGCTCCCACAGCGGGATGTCGTCGCCGCGGGGGCTCCAGCCGCTCGGGTGGAACGGGGCGATGGCCTCGTTCCAGGACACCACCTCGTCGAAGCGCTCCCGAATGCGGTCGAAACCGGGCATGGTGTCGACGGACGGCGTGATCTCCGGGGTGGCCGCCGTGTTGAGGACCACCAGCAGCCGGCGGTCCGTCGGCTCGAAAAGCCCGGCGTCGAGGGCGGCTGCCAGGGTGGCGGCGCCGTACAGGGTCGAGACGCAGAAGATCCGGGTCGTACGGGCCATCAGGCGGCCACCGTCCGCGACGCGACCGGCCGACGGCGCACCCGGCGCAGCAGGCTCGCCCGCTCCAGGTCCATCGACTCCATGACGTCCGCGAGCACGTCCTGCGGCATTCTCTTCAGGGCGGCGGCGGACAGCGTCCGCAGTTTCCGGGCCACGGCTGGTTCGAACCTCTCGATCGAATCGAGGTGATGCGTGATGATGGCGCAGTAGGTGCGCACCGCTTTGGGCAGCAGTACGTCGGCCTCGCGGTCGCGGGCCGTTTCCTCGACCACCTGGTCGAAAGCGCGAATGAAATCCAGTTGGCGGACATCACCGATCTGGGTCAGGGACGAGGCGACCCCCCGCCGGTAATGCACACCGAGCAGGCCGACCACGCCGAAGGATTCCGCCTCCCGGTGGAGTTTCCAGATCCAGGGCCGGTCCTCGGCCGTGCGCAGCCCGTCGGTGAAGTGCAGCAGCCCGCGGTCGACCAGCCGCCGGTGGTAGACGCCCGCCCAGGCGTAGGGGTAGTCCACCGAGGTGGACCGGTCGGCGGGCAGGATCGCCTCCCTGGGGTTCAGCACCGTCCCGCGCCGGCCGTGCGGAACCCGCCGCACGCTGCGCGCCCGGCCGGTGCACTGCACATGGTCGGTGCGCACGAAGTCGCAGCCCAACTCCTCGATGGCGGCCAGGAGTCGCTCGTAGTAGCCCGCGCTCAGCCAGTCGTCGCCGTCCAGGAACGTCAGGTACTCGCCGCTCGCCCTGTCGATGCCGGTGTTGCGGGCGGTCGCCAGCCCCCCGTTCCTGTCGTGTCTGACCACCACCGCGCCCGGCAGCTCGCGCTCCGCGCGCGCCAGGATGTCCGGGGTCGCGTCGGTCGAGCAGTCGTCGACCAGGATGAACTCGAAGTCCTCACGCGCGTTCGCACGCAGGCTCACGAGGGTGTCGGGCGCGTATTGCTGCACGTTGTAGAACGGCACGATGACGGAGAGCTTTGGCACGCGGAAACACTAGGACGTGTCATGACGCCGCATGTATCCCGAAGGGGACCGCGGAGTGAACTCGACGTGTCGGAACAGTGCATCACACCTACTTTCCGGCCGTACTCCGGCCGATTCGGCAACAGGAGATGTGTTGTTAACTCACTGTTGACTTCAGGTTGGCGCGCGACTGGATTTCCCTTTCTAGCGTCTTCGCCGTGCCACCGAGTAAGCCGCCGAGCAATACGACGCCCCCGCGGATCGCGGTCCTCGCGGACTCCGACACCCGCTGGAAGTGGGGTGCCCTCACCGCCGCCCGCATCGCCCCCGGCGACGCGCCGACCGCCCCCGCCCCGGACGGGTTCCTGCTGCGAGGCCGGGCCACCCCCACCCCGCGCCAGCTGGCCGAGGTCGGCGTGCGCGCCGACTCCCTGCGCGAGGTCACGGCCGTGGAGTTCCTGCGGGTGATGGAACGGCAGGAGTACGACGTCGTCGTCCTCGCGCTGGTCGGCGGCGGGGTACAGGCCATGCTGCACGGCCTGGCCCACGCCTGGCGGGGCCGCGACCGGCGCCCGGTGGTCGTCACCGGCTACGTCGGCGTCGTCTACGAGAAGCTCACCGACGGCCTCCTGCTGCGGCACGGCGCCGACCTCGTCCTCGCCAACTCCCGCCAGGACGCCGAACGGTTCCGCGCGGTCTACGAGGGAGTGGGCGCCGACGCGTCCGCGGTGACCGAGGTGGCCCTGCCCTTCCTCGGCGGCGAGCCCTACCCCGGCGCGCCCGACCCGTCCGCGCCGCGGGGGCAGCGGCCCTACACCGTGGTGTTCGCCGCCCAGCCCTCCGTCCCCGACACCCGCCGCGACCGTACCTACCTGCTGGAGCGGCTGGTCCGGCACGCCCGGCTGCACCCCGGCCGGGAGGTGCTGCTCAAGCTGCGCTCCCGGCCCGGCGAACACACCACCCACATCGAGGAGCTGCCGTACCAGAAGCTGGCGCAGCGGCTCGACCCGCCGCCCAACTTCCGCCTGGTCTACGGCAACATGGGCGACGTCCTCGACCGCACCGACCTGATGGTCACGGTCAGCTCCACCGCGGCCCTGGAGTCCCTGCACCGCCGTATCCCGACCGTCGTCCTCACCGACCTCGGGGTGCGCGAGGCGCTCGGCAACCACCACTTCGTCGGCTCCGGGTGCCTCGCCTCCTGGGACCAGCTCGACGCCGGGCACCTGCCGGTGGCGGACACCGCGTGGGTGGCCCGGCAGGGGGTCGCCGCCGACGGCACGTACGCCACGGCCTTCGACGCGGCCCGGGAACGCATCGCCGGACTGCTCGGCCGCCCCGAGGGCCCGCCCCCGCTCGCCCCGTACTACACGGCCGAGACCGCCCCCGGCTATCTCCCCGGCGTCCTCGCACGCCACCACCTGGGCCCGGACGGCGTCCCCCTGCCCGGCGCACCCGCTGCCGACAAGGCCCCCGGCCCCGTCCGCCAGATCGTGCGCCGGGCCGCGCGAGGCGCCTACCGGCACGGCGTCCAGCGGGTGGCGCCGGTGATCCGACGGATGGGCGAGCTGTGATCCGCGGACCGGCGGCAGAAGGGGCCCGGGGCTGTGTTCCCCCACGCGGCTCCGCCGCGGGGGCGCGACCAGCCGGCCACGACCCGCACGCGCACGACGACACCGCCCTCCCGGGCCGCCCGACGACTTACGGAGCCCCCATGAAGAGCGACCCCCCGGCCCCGATGCCCCGCATCCTCGCCGTGATCCCCGCCCGAGGCGGCTCCAAGGGCGTACCCGCCAAGAACCTCGCCCCGGTCGGCGGCGTCCCGCTGGTCACCCGCGCCGTCCGGGAGTGCCGTGCGGCCCGGCTGGTCACCGACGTGGTCGTCTCCACCGACGACCAGGCCATCGCGGCCGCCGCCCGCCGGGCCGGCGCCGAGGTCGTGCTGCGGCCCGCCGCCATCGCCGGCGACACCGCGACCTCAGAGGCCGCCGTCCTGCACGCCCTGGACGCCCACGAGGCGCTGCACGGCGAGGTGGTCGACGTCGTGCTGCTGGTGCAGTGCACCAGCCCGTTCGTGGTCCGCGAGGACATCGACGGCGTCGCCGCGGCGGTCGCCGGCGGCGACGCCGACAGCGCCGTCACCGTCGCCCCCTTCCACGGCTTCGTCTGGCGGGACGCCGACGCCGACACCCACGCGGAGGGCGGCACGGGCGTCAACCACGACAAGGCGCACCGCCCCCGGCGCCAGGACCGCCCCCAGGACTACCTGGAGACCGGCGCCGCCTACGCCATGGACGCGGCCGGCTTCCGCAAGCACGGCCACCGCTTCTTCGGCCGCACCGACCTCGTGCGCACCGACCCCGCGCGCGTCCTGGAGATCGACGACCCGCACGACCTGGCCCGGGCCCGGGCCCTGGCGCCGCTGTTCGACGCCGGCCGGCCCGGCGCCCTGCCGGCCGCCGACGACATCGACGCGGTCGTCCTCGACTTCGACGGCACCCAGACCGACGACCGGGTGCTGATCGACTCCGACGGACGGGAGTTCGTCGCCGTGCACCGCGGCGACGGCCTCGGCATCGCCGCCCTGCGCCGAAGCGGCCTGAAGCTGCTGATCCTGTCCACCGAACAGAACCCGGTGGTCGCCGCCCGCGCCCGGAAGCTGAAGCTCCCGGTCCTGCACGGCGTCGACCGCAAGGACCTCGCGCTCAAGCAGTGGTGCGAGGAGCAGGGCATCGCGCCGGAGCGCGTGCTCTACGTCGGCAACGACGTCAACGACCTCCCGTGCTTCGCCCTCGTCGGCTGGCCCGTGGCGGTCGCGAGCGCCCACGACGCCGTACGTGGCGCCGCCCGCGCGGTCACCACCCTCCCCGGCGGCGACGGCGCGATCCGGGAGATCGCCGGCTGGATCCTCGGACCCTCTCTCGACCCCCTCCCCAAGTAAGGACATCCCTCACCATGAGCACCAACTCCCGCCTGCGTCACTTCGGTTCGCGCGAGGTCGGCCCCGGCCGCCCCGTCTACATCTGCGGCGAGATCGGCATCAACCACAACGGTGAGCTGGAGAACGCGTTCAAGCTCATCGACGCGGCCGCCGAGGCCGGCTGCGACGCCGTCAAGTTCCAGAAGCGCACGCCCGAGATCTGCACCCCGCGCGACCAGTGGGACATCGAGCGCGACACCCCCTGGGGCCGGATGACCTACATCGACTACCGCCACCGCGTGGAGTTCGGCGAGGACGAGTACCGGCAGATCGACGCGTACTGCAAGGAGAAGGGCCTGCACTGGTTCGCCTCCCCGTGGGACACCGAGGCGGTCGCCTTCCTGGAGAAGTTCGACCTGCCCGCCCACAAGGTCGCCAGCGCCTCCCTCACCGACGACGAACTGCTGCGTGCCCTGCGCGCGACGGGCCGCACGGTCATCCTCTCCACGGGCATGTCCACCCCGAAGCAGATCCGGCACGCGGTCGAGGTCCTCGGCAGCGACAACATCCTGATGTGCCACGCCACCTCCACCTACCCGGCGAAGGCCGAGGAGCTGAACCTCCGCGTGATCAACACGCTGGAGAAGGAGTACCCGAACGTCCCGATCGGCTACTCCGGACACGAGACCGGCCTGCAGACCACCCTGGCGGCCGTGGCCCTGGGCGCCGCCTTCGTCGAGCGTCACATCACCCTCGACCGCGCGATGTGGGGCTCCGACCAGGCCGCCTCCGTCGAACCGCAGGGCCTGACCCGCCTGGTGCGCGACATCCGCACCATCGAGGCGTCCCTCGGCGACGGCGTCAAGAAGGTCTACGACTCCGAGCTCGGCCCGATGAAGAAGCTGCGCCGCGTCACCGGCGTCGTCGCCGAGGCCGAGATCGCCGCCGCGGCGGGCGAACCGGTCACCGTCTGACCACCGCACCCACCCCCCTCACCCCATACGACGGGACGGTCGCACTCCCATGAGCCCCCGCGCCGGGACCGCCGGCACCCATACCCTCGCCTTCGTGGAGAGCCCGGTACAGCTGCTGAACGTACTGGAGTGGGCGCACGCGCACCTGCCCGGCGCGGGGCTCACCCTCGTGGTCCTCGCACCCGTCGACCCGATGACCCGCGGCCAGCTGCGCCGGATGGCCGAACTGGCCCGCGAGCAGGGCCACAAGGTCCGCTGGGAGGACGCGCGGGGCGGGGCGACGGCCCCCTTCCGCACGATAGGCGGGCTGGCGGGCGAACTGCGCCGGGCGGAGCGGATCGTCATGGGCGACCCGTTCTCCCGCTACGTCCAGCTCCTGCTGACCATCGCCCGCGCCCCGCAGCTGGTGGTGGTGGACGACGGCACGGCGACCATGGAGTTCGTCGGCCAGCTCGCCCGCGGCGAACGCCTGGTGCGCTGGCACCGCAAGGGCGGCCGCCCCGGCCCCCGCGACCTGCTGTTCGCCCCGGTGTCGGCGTCGGCGCGCCGCCGGCTGACACCGCGCGGCGAACGGCAGGTGGAGGTCTTCTCCTCGATGCCGATCGACCAGGCCCCGCCGGGGGTGCGGGTCACCCGCAACACCTTCGCCTGGACCCGGGCCCGCTTCGGCCCGCCCAGCGTCACCAAGGGCGCCGACCTGGTGGGCACCTCGCTGGTGGAGACCGGCGTCGTCGACGCCGACCACTACCTCGCGGCGGTCCGGGCCCTGGCCCGGACACACGGCGCCACCCGCTACTTCGCCCACCGCCGCGAAAGCGCCGACAAACTCCACCGGCTGGCCGTGGAGACCGGCCTGGAGGTGGTCCGCCCCGAACTGCCCCTGGAACTCGTCGCCCGCCGCGGCCCCATCGGCTCGACCGTCCTCAGCTTCCCCTCCACCGTCGTCCACACCCTCCCGCTGGCCCTGTCCGGCACCGAGGTCCGCATCGCCGTCTGCGACATCGACCCCACCTGGCTCACCCGCCACGCCTCGCCGCGCGCCGGAAGCTTCCTGTCGGGCGTGACGGACACGGCCCGCGATGCCCACCGGCTGGCGTCGGTGGGGGTGCAGCCGGCGTAGGGCGGCCCGGCCGACCCGACTCGGTGGACCTACGCGGTCACAGCACCGAGGCGGCGCCGAAGCTCCTCCTGCGAGACGTCTTCCACGTGGGTCAGGAACACCCACATGTGGCCCGAGGGGTCCTTGAGAATGACGGTGCGATCACCGTGGAACATGTCCTTCGGCGGCTGGAGGATCTCGGCGCCGGCGGCTTCCGCCCGCGCGGCCAGGCTGTCGACGTCCGGCACGAAGACATGCAGCGTGACGGAGGTGGCGCCGCCCAGTGCGGCGGGCGCGGCGAAGGAGGCGGCCTCCGCCTCGTCCACGCTCGCGTCGCCCAGCATCAGGACCGACCGTCCGACGGTGATCTCGGCGTGCAGGATCCCGCCGCCCGGAGCGTCGATCCGGAAGTCCTCACGAGCGCCGAACGCCCGCTGGTAGAAGTCGATCGCCGCGGCGGCGTCGTCGAGCATGATGTGCGGGATCACGGCATAGCGGTACCGGTCGGGGACCTCGGTGTGGGCTGTGTGCTCGGTCACGGCGGATCTCCCTGCAAGGACGCCGCGGGTCGGTTCCTGCGGCTGTGCAAGGAAACCTAGAAGCTCAAGTCCGGTTGAGGGCAAGCGCCGATGCGGGCCGCCCGCTCCGCCGGCCGCCGCCCTGGTGCCGGGACGCACGCAGTCTTGACGTGTACTGGATGAGATGAGTCCATGGGAGCGCTCCCATCGCTCGGACGTCCCCACCCCGCCCACACCCACACCCACCTCACTTCTGGAGCCGCAGTGAGAACACCCCGACACCTGCTGAGCCGTCTTACCGGCCTGCTCGCGCTGGCCGGACTGTTCGCCGCCGGTCCGACCGCCGCGCACGCGACCACCGCACACGCCGCCGAGTCGCACGCCACCGAGTCACACGCCACCGAGTCGCCCGCCGCCCTCGCCGCCGGCCTGCACATCAGCGACGGCCGGCTGGTCGAAGGCAACGGCAACGACTTCGTCATGCGGGGCGTCAACCACGCCCACACCTGGTACCCGGGCCGCACCCAGCAGTCCCTCGCCGACATCAAGACGTTCGGCGCCAACACCGTCCGCGTCGTCCTCGCCGACGGCCATCGCTGGGCCGCCGACAGCCCGTCCGACGTCGCGAACATCGTCAGCCAGTGCAAGGCCAACCGGCTGATCTGTGTCCTGGAGGTGCACGACACCACGGGATACGGCGAGGAGGCCGCGGCCGGCACCCTGGACCAGGCCGCCGACTACTGGATCGGCCTGAAGGACGTCCTCGCCGGCGAAGAGGACTACATCGTCATCAACATCGGCAACGAGCCCTGGGGCAACACCGACCCCGCGGGCTGGACCGCACCCACCACCGCCGCCGTCAAGAAGCTGCGTGCCGCCGGCTTCCAGCACACGATCATGGTCGACGCGCCCAACTGGGGACAGGACTGGCAGGGCGTCATGCGGGACAACGCCGCATCCGTCTACGCCGCAGACCCCACCGGCAACCTGCTCTTCTCGATCCACATGTACAGCGTCTTCGACACCGCCCAGGAGATCACCGACTACCTCAACGCCTTCGTCGCCGCCCGACTGCCCATCGTCATCGGCGAGTTCGGCGGTCCCGCCGACCAGTGGGGCGACCCCGACGAGGACACCATGATGGCCACCGCCGAGCAGCTGGGCCTCGGCTACCTGGCCTGGTCCTGGAGCGGCAACACGGACCCCGTCCTCGACCTCGCGATCGACTTCGACCCGACCGACCTCAGCTCCTGGGGGCAGCGCATCTTCAACGGCGCCGACGGCATCGCGCAGACCGCCCGCGAGGCCACCGTCTTCGGTGGCGGCACGCCTGACGACACCGAGCCGCCGACCGCCCCCGGCACCCCGTCCGCGTCCGCCGTCACCGCCACCTCCACCACGCTGACCTGGGCCGCGGCCGCTGACAACGTTGGCGTGACCGGCTACGACGTGGTCCGCCTCGACGGCACCTCGGAGACCCGCGTCGCCACCACCACCGCCACCACGGCCACCGTCTCCGGGCTCACCGCCGCCACCTCCTACCGCTTCGCCGTCTACGCCCGTGACGCGGCCGGCAACCGCTCCGCTCGCTCGGCCGCGGTGACCGTCACCACCGGTGCCGGCGCCCCCGGCGGGTCCTGTGCGGTCGGCTACCGGGCGGTCGGCGAGTGGCCCGGCGGCTTCCAGGGCGAGATCGTCGTCCGCAACACCGGCACGACCGCCGTGGACGGCTGGACGCTGGCCTTCGCCTACACCGACGGGCAGACCGTCACCAACATGTGGGGCGGTACGGCCACCCAGTCCGGCGGCGCCGTGAGCGTCACCCCCGCTTCCTACACCCGCACCATCGCCGCCGGCGGCTCGGTCACCCTGGGCTTCACCGCCACCAAGGGCGCCACCAACACCGCCCCGGCCGCCTTCACCCTGAACGGCAGCACCTGCACGACCGCCTGACCGGCCGCCGCCGCGGGCCCTCGGCGAGCCGCTGCCCCGTCCCCTCCTGCCGACGCGAGCCGCCTCCGGCAGGAGGGACGGTCCGCGAGGCGGGACAGAACGCCCCAAGCGGAGGGAGCGACCGCCCAGGGACCGCCGGGGTCGGGGACAGGGCCAGGGCGAGGGCCGGCCCGGAGCACTTGGCCGCCCTGGGCCAACCGGCCGGTCCGGGGCGCCCGGCCGCCCCGGCTCGCCCCCGGTGCGCACCCCGCCACGGCCTCACGGAGGCTCCCCCTCCCACCAACCGAAGCCGTCCAGCAGCCGCCCCGCCTCCGTCTCCGCGACCTCGTCCGGCGGCACCGGGCGGGCCCGGCGGGCCTCCTCGCGGCGGCGGCGCAGGCCCGCCAGCCAGAGGACGCCGCCCAGCGCCGCCGCCACCAGCGCCATGACGGACAGCAGCCCGATCACCAGGAACGCCGTCCCGAACAGACCCGCCCGGGCGAGGAACCCCGGGATGTTCTCCTCGCCGCAGCCGCAGGCCCACAGGACGTCCCCCGCCCGAGCCCCCGCCACCCCCGTACCACTCGTCATGGCTGCCACCGTGCCCGCCGCCCCGACGCCGGGCACTCCCCGTGTCCGATCCGCCGCCCGGCAGTGACCCTTCCGGGACCTGGCCACGGTCCGGACACCGACGGAGAGCCGGTGGCGTGCGGTACGTCGGTACGGGTCGGGGTCCCGCACGCAGGCCCGCGCGGCCCCGGTTCGGTCCCGTTGACCGGACAGCCCCGGCGTGTCCTGGACGAGGCGTGGTATCCGTGAGGAAGAGAGAAACGGGTGGATTCATGATCGACCCGCTCGATGAGCGGGCGATTTTACCCACCCCAGACGGTAGCCATGCGCCGTGCGGCCAACTTTTCTTCCCCTATCGGGCGGAGTTTTGTTGATCGTGGGTCAGTTGACCGCCTCGGCGTCCTACCCTTCAGAGGGTGAAGCAACTGATGTCCCGAGAGTCCGAGGCCGACCCCGCTGCGAAAGCACTGCTTCCCGGCACCCTTCCGGAAGCCCTGCGCGCCGAACTCATCGCGTTCCGACGCGACCTGCACATGCATCCCGAGCTCGGCAACCAGGAGTTCCGCACCACCGCCGCGATCAAGGAGCGGTTGGAGAAGGCGGGGCTCACGCCGCGTGTGCTCCCGGTGGGCACCGGACTCATCTGCGACATCGGTACCGACGGTGCCGACGACGGGGCGGCGGGCGACGGCGTGCCGGTCCTCGCGTTGCGCGCGGACATCGACGCGCTGCCCATCCCGGACACGAAGAGTGAGTGTCCGTACCGTTCGACCGTGCCGGACCGCGCGCACGCCTGTGGCCACGACGTGCACACCACCGTCGTGCTCGGCGCCGGTCTGGTCCTCGCCGAGCTGCACCGCGAGGGTCTGCTGCCGCGTCCGGTCCGGCTGATCTTCCAACCGGCCGAAGAGGTCCTGCCCGGCGGCGCCGCCGACGTGATCGCGTCCGGCGCGATGACCGGTGTGGGGCGGATCCTGGCCGTGCACTGCGATCCCCGGGTCGACGCGGGGAAGGTCGGCCTGCGGGTCGGCGCCATCACCTCCGCCTGTGACCGGCTGGAGATCTCCCTCGACGGCCCCGGCGGCCACACCGCCCGCCCGCACCTGACCACCGACCTGGTCACGGCGGCGGCCCGGGTGGTCACCGACGTGCCCGCGCTGGTCTCCCGGCGCGTCGACACCCGCAGCGGGCTCGCGGTCACCTGGGGCCGTGTCGAGTGCGGCCACGCGCCCAACGTCATCCCGCAGCACGCCGAACTCTCCGGCACCGTCCGCTGCCTGGACATCGACGCCTGGCGGCAGGCGCCGGACATGGTGGTCGCCGCGATCGACGAGGTCGCCAACCTGCACCGCGCCAAGTCCGAGATCAACTACGTCCGAGGGGTCCCGCCCGTCGTCAACGACGCCGAGGTCACGGACCTGCTCCGCGAGGCGATGTCCGCCCGTCGCGGCCCGGAGTCCATCGAGGACACCGAGCAGAGCCTGGGCGGCGAGGACTTCTCCTGGTACCTGCAGCACGTCCCCGGAGCCATGGCCCGCCTCGGCGTCCGCACCCCCGGCGAGCGCACGGTCCGCGACCTCCACCAGGGCGACTTCGACGCGGACGAGTCGGCGATCACGGTCGGCGTGGAGCTGTTCACGGCCGCGGCCCTGGTCGACGCGGCGACCCGCCCGGCCTGACCTCGGCCCGCCCCGGCCCGCCCCGGCCTGCCCCGGCCCGACGCGGCTGGGGTTTCCGAGGCGACCCCGGAGGGCAGCACCCGGCCCCGCCGGGCCGGGTGCAGGTGGCTTGGCCAGACCCGGCGCGGGTGACCCACGCCCGGCCCGCCCGGCCCCGCCCGCCCGGCTTGATGTGCCCGGCCCCGCCCGGCCCGGTGCTGGTGGCATCGCCGGCCCGGTGCGGGTGGCTTCGCCGGGTTGGGTTACCTCGGCGTAACCGCCGTGCGGCGGCTGTAACCCGCGGGCGGCACGAATCGATAACGGCCGGGGAGAACCCCGTTCCCCTGCCCTTCTACGCGCGTTACTGTGCGCCGAAATCGCCGCCAGAGGCGGGCGGTTGGGGATGCGGGCCGGCGACGGACGACGGTGCCGTGGGGATGAAGGGGTGCTTGCCATGCGTCTGATTTCGCGGAGGACCGGATTCGCCCGGGCGGCGGTGGCCGTCGCGGTCGTCGCCCTGGCTGCCGCCGGCTGCGGTGAGTCCAGCTCCAGCTCCAGCTCCAGCTCGAAGAAGAGCGGTGACAGTGACGGGTCCGGCACGTACTCGGGCAAGGGCATCGGGCTGGCGTACGACATCGGCGGCAAGGGCGACCAGTCCTTCAACGACGCCGCGTACGCCGGCTTCCAGAAGGCCGACAAGGAGTTCCACATCGGCGGCCGGGACGTCGAGCCGCAGGACGGCGAGTCCGACGCGGACAAGGTGCAGCGGCTGACCCAGTTGGCCCAGGCGGGCTACAACCCGGTGATCGGCGTCGGCTACATCTACGCGCCGGCCGTCAAGGAGGTCGCCGCCAAGTTCCCGAAGACCACCTTCGGGATCATCGACGACGAGACCGTGGAGGCCGCGAACGTGGCCGACATGGTCTTCCACGAGGAGCAGGCCTCGTACCTGGCCGGCGTGGCCGCGGCCAAGGCGTCCAAGAAGGGCCACATCGGCTTCATCGGCGGCGTGGACATTCCGCTGATCCACAAGTTCGAGGCCGGCTACGTCCAGGGCGCCAAGTCGGTCGACCCGAACATCAAGATCGAGTCGCAGTACCTCACCCAGACACCCCAGGAGGGCGGCTTCGCCAGCCCCGACAAGGGCAAGGCGGGCGCCTCCGGCCAGATCGACGCCGGCGCCGACGTGATCTACCACGCGGCCGGCCTGTCCGGCCAGGGCGTGATCAGCGAGGCCGCCGCCCGCAAGGTGTGGGCGATCGGGGTCGACTCCGACCAGTACTCCCAGTCGTCGCTGGCCGCGTACAAGGACTACATCCTCGGCTCCGCCCTGAAGAACGTCGGCGGCGCGGTGTACGACCTGGCGAAGTCGGTCCACGAGGGCAAGCCGCTGACCGGTGTGGTGCGCGGCAGCCTCTCCAACGACGGTGTCGGGTTCGCCGACTCCAACCCGAAGTACCAGGCCATGCCCGAGGTCGTCGAGGCCGTGAACAAGGCCAAGAAGGACATCATCGACGGCAAGGTCACCGTCAACACGAAGTGATCCCCCCGGGGGCCGGGCGCCGCCCTGGCGGAGCCCCTCCCGGCCGTCCACAGGACACCCCAATAAGTACGACTTTTTCCGCCCGGTCTCTAGGCCCTCCGGGCGTCGTACAGGCCGTGCGCCCCTTGCCTCCGGTGAGGGGCACACGGCTGTCCGTAGTCTGGACAGTGACTGTGGCCACAGCTCGGTAACGGAGCGGACAGAAGGGTTTTTCCGTCTGGTCTACGCGCGTTACGCTGCGGCGGAACCAGCGCCTGGTCCGGGCGCTTGCACAAAGGAGTCACGTTCCATGCGCCGGGTGTCCCGTATCACGATCGCGGGTGTTGCTACCGCAGCCCTCGCTCTCACCGCTTCCGCCTGCGGAAGCTCGTCCTCCTCGTCGTCCTCCGGGGACGGCGACAAGAATCTGGGCCTCGCGCTCGCGTACGACATCGGCGGCAAGGGCGACCAGTCCTTCAATGATGCCGCGACGGCGGGCATGGAGAAGGCCGACAAGGAGTTCGGCTACAAGTCCACGGCCGTGGAGCCGCAGGACGGCGAGTCGGACGCCGACAAGGTGCAGCGTCTGGAGCAGCTGGCCAAGAAGGGCTACAACCCGGTCATCGGCGTCGGCTTCGCGTACGCGCCGGCCGTCAAGGAGGTCGCGGCCAAGTTCCCGAAGACCACCTTCGGCATCGTCGACGACGAGCAGACCAAGGCGCCGAACGTCGCGGACCTCGTGTTCTCCGAGGAGCAGGCCTCCTACCTGGCCGGCGTCACCGCCGCCAAGGCCACCAAGAGCAACGTCGTCGGCTTCATCGGCGGTGTGGACGTCCCGCTGATCCGCAAGTTCGAGGCGGGCTACAAGCAGGGCGTCGCGGACACCAAGAAGGGTGTCACCGTCAAGTCGCAGTTCCTCACGCAGACCGCTGCCGAGGGCGGCTTCTCCAGCCCCGACAAGGGGCAGAGCGCGGCCGAGGGCCAGATCGACGCCGGTGCGGACGTCGTCTACGCCGCCGCCGGCCTGTCCGGCCAGGGCGTGATCAAGGCCGCCGCCGCCAACAAGGTCTGGGCGATCGGCGTCGACTCCGACCAGTACAAGCAGGACGCGCTGGCCGCGTACAAGGACTACATCCTCACCTCGGCCATGAAGAACGTCGAGGGCGCGGTGTACGACCTGGCCAAGTCCGTCGAGGAGGGCAAGCCGGAGACCGGTGTCATCCGCGGCGACCTGTCCAACGGCGGTGTGAGCCTGTCGGACTCCAACCCGAAGTTCGCGAACAACCAGGAGATCCAGGACGCCGTGAAGAAGGCCGAGGAGGCCATCAAGAACGGCACCATCCAGGTTCAGACCTCCTGACCCCCAGGGCCTGGTCCACTCGGACCATGGTCGCGGGCACGCTGTCATGACAGCGTGACGACCACGCAACGGGGTGCGGGGAGAATTGCTCTCCCCGTGCCCCGGCCGTCGCGGGGGACGCACCCCCCTCGCGCGGCAGAATGCTCGGAACGGATCGGGGACGGGTCGGACCGCGACTCGGGACCGATCGATCCGGGCACTATTTAAAGCAGGGGCGCTACGCGCGTAGAGCGGCCCCCTTTCCCGAGGAGAGTGCGCCATCGACGCGTCCAGCAGCCCTCCGCTCAGCAAGACCTCGACCTCGGCCGTCGCGGTTGAGCTCACGGGCATCACCAAACGCTTCCCCGGTGTCGTCGCCAACCACGACATCCACCTGACGGTCCGCAAGGGCACCGTCCACGCCCTGGTCGGTGAGAACGGCGCCGGCAAGTCGACCCTGATGAAGATCCTCTACGGCATGCAGAAGCCGGACGAGGGCACCATCGCCGTCGACGGCGAGCAGGTCGGCTTCGGCAGCCCGGCCGACGCCATCGCCCGCGGCATCGGCATGGTCCACCAGCACTTCATGCTGGCCGACAACCTCACCGTGCTGGAGAACGTGGTCCTCGGCAGCGAGAAGATGCACGGCATCGGCGCCGGCGCCCGCAAGAAGATCAAGGAGATCTCCGACCGGTACGGCCTCGGCGTACGCCCCGACGTCCTCGTCGAGGACCTCGGCGTCGCCGACCGCCAGCGCGTGGAGATCCTCAAGGTCCTCTACCGCGGCGCCCGCACCCTCATCCTCGACGAGCCGACCGCCGTGCTCGTGCCGCAGGAGGTCGACGCCCTCTTCGCCAACCTGCGCGAACTGAAGGCGGAGGGCCTGGCCGTCATCTTCATCTCCCACAAGCTGGGCGAGGTGCTCTCCGTCGCCGACGACATCACCGTCATCCGGCGCGGCACCACCGTGGGCACCGCGATCCCGTCGCAGACCACCGCCCGCCAGCTCGCCGAGATGATGGTCGGCAGCGAGCTGCCCACCCCGGAGACCGCCGAGTCCACCGTCACCGACCGGGCCGTCGTCACCGTCCGCGGCCTGACCGTCTACGCAAGCGGCGGCGCCTCCCTCGGCGTCGAGGCCGAACCCTCGGTCGAAGGCGTCACCGGCGGCATGGAGGCGGTCGAGAGCGGCGAGGCGAAGAAGGCCCTCGACGACGTCACCTTCACCATCCACGCCGGCGAGGTCATGGGCATCGCGGGCGTCGAGGGCAACGGCCAGACCGAGCTGATCGACGCGCTGGTCGGCACCAAGAACGCCGACTCCGGCACCATCGAGTTCCTCGGCGAGAACATCACCGGCTGGGCCACCCGCCGCCGCCGCGAGGCCGGCATGGGCTACATCCCCGAGGACCGCCACCGCCAGGGCCTGCTCCTGGAGTCCCCGCTCTGGGAGAACCGCATCCTCGGCCATGTCACCGAGACGCCCAACGCCAAGGGCTTCTGGCTGAACCCCAAGGGCGCCCAGGACGACACCCGGCGCATCGTCGAGGAGTTCGACGTCCGCACCCCCGGCATCGACGTCACCGCCGCCTCGCTGTCCGGCGGCAACCAGCAGAAGCTGATCGTCGGCCGCGAGATGAGCCACGACCCGAAGTTCCTGATCGCCGCCCACCCCACCCGCGGTGTGGACGTCGGCGCGCAGGCCCAGATCTGGGACCGGATCCGCGAGGCCCGCCGAGAGGGCCTTGCCGTGCTGCTGATCTCCGCCGACCTGGACGAGCTGATCGGCCTGTCGGACACGCTGCGCGTCATCTACGACGGCAGGCTGGTCGCCGACGCCGACCCCGCCACCGTCACCCCGGAGGAGCTCGGCTCCGCCATGACGGGTGCCGTGTCGGGTCACCTGGAGCACCACGAGACGAGCGGCGACGGCGCCGCCCCGGAGGACGAGGCCCGATGAAGAAGTTCGACAGGGAGCGCGTGCTCCTCGCGCTGGCCGGCCCGGTCATCGCGCTCGTCGCGGCGATCCTGCTGACCTCGGTCGTACTGCTCGCCTCGGGCCGCAACCCGATCGAGCCGTACCAGCTGATGCTGGAGCAGATCGGCTACTCCGACATCCAGGTGCTGATCGTCAACCAGGCGTCGATGTACTACATCGCCGCCATCGGCGTCGCCCTCGGCTTCCGGATGAACCTGTTCAACATCGGTGTCGACGGCCAGTACCGCCTCGGCGCCCTGATGACCGCGGTGGTCGGCGCGCACGTGGCGCTGCCGTCCGTCCTCCAGGTCCCGCTGCTGCTGCTGGTCGGCGCCCTCACCGGCGCGATGTGGGCCGGCGTGGCGGGCGTCCTGAAGGTCACCCGCGGCGTCAGCGAGGTCGTCTCGACGATCATGCTGAACGCGATCGCCAGCGCCCTCATCGTCTACCTCACGCTCGACAACCACTTCGGCGTCCGGGTCGGCGACAACCGCACCACCGGCGTCATGAAGGAGTCCGGCTGGATCCCCGGCTTCGACCTCGGCCCCGACGTCGGTGAGATCTACGGCCTGGTCTTCCTCGCCGTCCTCGTCGGCATCGCCTACTGGGTGGTCCTCAACCGCACCCGCTTCGGCTTCGACCTGCGCGCCACCGGCGCCTCCGAGACCGCCGCCGCGGCCTCCGGCGTCAACGCCAAGCGGATGGTGCTCACCGCCATGCTCATCTCCGGCGCCGTGGCGGGCCTGTCCGGCCTGCCGCTGCTGATGGGCAGCTCCCACACCTACAGCCAGAGCTTCCCGGCCGGCCTCGGCTTCACCGCCATCGGCATCGCCCTGCTCGGCCGTAACAACCCCGGCGGCATCGCGCTCGCGGCCCTGCTGTGGGCCTTCCTCGACAAGGCGTCCCCGGCCCTCGACTACGCCACCCCGACGGCGTACGAGAAGGAGATCGCCACGATCATGCAGGGCGTCATCGTCTTCACGGTCGTCATCTCCTACGAGTTCGTACGGCAGTGGGGCCTGCGCCGCCAGCAGCAGCGCGTCGGCGCCCAGCTCGCCGCCGAGGCCGCCAACAGCAACGTCCACAAGGAGGCGGCTGCCTGATGAGCACCGCGACCGTCGCCAAGAGCCCGGCGAAGCAGCCGGGCAAGGCCAGCCGCCGTATGTCCCTGCCGGTACTCCTGCTGATCATCGCCGGCGTGCTGGTCCTCACCTCGATCGTCCGCATGATCTCCGGTGCCGACGGCATCACCTCCACCGGCCAGATGTCCACCGCCCTGCGCCTGGCCGTCCCCATCGGCCTCGCCGGTCTCGGCGGTCTGTGGGCCGAGCGCGCGGGTGTCGTCAACATCGGCCTCGAAGGCATGATGATCCTGGGCACCTGGTTCGGCGCCTGGGCCGGCTACCAGTGGGGCCCGTGGACCGGCGTCGTCTTCGGCATCCTCGGCGGCGCCCTCGGCGCGCTGCTGCACGCCGTCGCCACCGTCACCTTCAACGTCAACCACATCGTCTCCGGTGTGGCGCTGAACATCCTCGCCCTCGGCACCACCCGCTACCTGTCGAAGTTCACCTTCGAGGACGCCCCGCAGGGCTCCTCCAAGCAGTCCCCGCCGATCGAGTCGCTGGGCACCTTCGACGTCCCGGGCCTGTCCGACTGGCTGCAGACCCTCAACGGGAAGCACTGGTTCCTGATCTCGGACATCGCCGGCCTGCTCGGCGGCCTGGTCACCAACCTGTCGCCGCTGACCGTCGTCGCCGTCGCCCTGGTCCCGGCCACCTGGTGGGTGCTGTGGCGCACCGCCTTCGGCCTGCGCCTGCGCTCCTGCGGCGAGAACCCGGTCGCGGCCGAGTCCCTCGGCGTCAACGTCTACAAGTACAAGTACATCGCCGTGATCATCTCCGGCGGTCTCGCCGGCCTCGGCGGCGCCTTCCTGTCGATCGTGGCGTCCAACGTCTACCTCGACGGCCAGACCGCCGGCCGCGGCTTCATCGGCCTCGCCGCGATGATCTTCGGCAACTGGATGCCGGGCGGCCTCGCCCTCGGCGCCGGCCTCTTCGGCTACACCACCAGCCTCAACCTGCGCGGCGGCACCGTGAACGTCCACGCGCTGATCCTGCTGCTGGCCATGCTGCTGGTGGCCGGGGCGGTCTACCTGGTGTGGAAGAAGAAGTACGTCGCCGCCGGCGTCACGGCCGCGATCTCCGCGCTGATGTTCCTCTGGTACACCAGCACCGACGAGGTCCCGAGCCAGCTGGTGTCCGCCACCCCCTACATCGTCACCCTGCTGGTGCTCTCGCTGTCCGCGCAGCGCCTGCGGATGCCGAAGGCGGACGGTCTGCCGTACCGGAAGGGACAGGGCAAGTGAGCCCCGTCCCGGCCGGGGCCGGCGGCTGCGACTGGGAGCGGCTGCGGTCGGTGGCCCGCGAGGCCATGACCCACGCGTACGCCCCCTACAGCGGCTACCCGGTAGGCGTCGCCGCCCTGGTCGACGACGGCCGTACGGTCTCGGGCTGCAACGTCGAGAACGCCTCCTACGGGCTCGGCCTGTGCGCCGAGTGCGGGCTCGTCTCCCAGTTGCAGCGCACCGGCGGCGGCCGGCTGACGCACTTCACCTGCGTCGACGGCCAGGGCCGGCTCCTCGTGCCGTGCGGACGGTGCCGCCAGCTGCTGTTCGAGTTCGGCGGACCGGACCTCCAGATGGACACCCCGGCCGGGATCCTGCCGCTGTCCGAGATGCTGCCCCAGGCCTTCGGCCCGGACCATCTCACCCAGTGACTCCCGTGCGGCCCCTCTGACGAGCGACGAACGCAGAGGGGCCGCACACTTTTCCGAACGTCTTGGAAGAAGGAACGCCATGGCTGTCATGCAGTCGGATGCCATCTCCGTCATCCGCACCAAGCGGGACCGCGGGGAACTCAGCGACGAGCAGATCGACTGGGTCATCGACGCCTACACGCGCGGCGAGGTCGCCGACGAGCAGATGTCCTCGCTCGCGATGGCGATCCTGCTCAACGGCATGAACCGCCGCGAGATCGCCCGCTGGACCGCCGCGATGATCGCGAGCGGCGAGCGGATGGACTTCTCCTCCCTGTCCCGCCCGACCGCCGACAAGCACTCCACGGGCGGCGTGGGCGACAAGATCACGCTGCCGCTGGCCCCCCTGGTGGCGGCGTGCGGTGCGGCCGTCCCGCAGCTGTCCGGCCGGGGCCTCGGCCACACCGGCGGCACCCTGGACAAGCTGGAGTCCATCCCGGGCTGGCGCGCGCTGCTCTCCAACGACGAGATGCTGCACGTCCTCGACACCACCGGCGCGGTGATCTGCGCGGCGGGCGACGGCCTCGCCCCCGCCGACAAGAAGCTCTACGCCCTGCGCGATGTCACCGGCACGGTGGAGGCGATCCCGCTCATCGCCTCCTCGATCATGTCGAAGAAGATCGCCGAGGGCACCGGCAGCCTGGTCCTCGACGTCAAGGTGGGCACCGGCGCCTTCATGAAGACGATCGAGGACGCCCGGGAACTGGCCACGACCATGGTCGGCCTGGGCACCGACCACGGCGTGAAGACGGTCGCCCTGCTGACCGACATGTCCACCCCGCTGGGCCTGACCGCGGGCAACGCGCTGGAGGTCCGCGAGTCGGTGGAGGTCCTGGCGGGCGGCGGCCCGGCGGACGTGGTCGAGCTGACGATCGCCCTGGCGCGGGAGATGCTGGACGCCGCCGGAGTGACGGACGCCGACCCGGCGAAGGCGCTGGCCGACGGCTCGGCGATGGACGTCTGGCGCCGCATGATCGCGGCCCAGGGCGGCGACCCGGACGCGCCCCTGCCCACCTCGAAGGAGCAGCACGTCGTCAAGGCCCCCGCCTCCGGCGTCCTGACCCGCCTCGACGCCTACGACGTCGGCATCGCCGCCTGGCGCCTGGGCGCGGGCCGCGCGCGCAAGGAGGACCCGGTGCAGGCCGGCGCGGGCGTCGAGATGCACGCCAAGCCCGGCGACACGGTCACCGAGGGCCAGCCCCTGCTGACCCTCCACACGGACACCCCGGAGCGCTTCGACTACGCGCTCCAGGCTGTGGAGGGCTCGTACGACATCGCGGCCCCGGGCACGGACTTCACACCGACCCCCGTCGTGCTGGAACGTATCGCCTGACCTGCGCTTTCCCCTTTCGGGTGAACGGGATCGGTGGACCTGTGCCGGTCCCGTTCGGCATGCTGGGATCGGTGACGCACCGAATAGGGAGAACCGCCATGAGCGCACTCAGTGTCGAGTCCGAGTCCCTGAGCGACAAGGACTGGGACGAGATCGTCCGTGTCTGGGAGGAGACGGACGTTCCCGAGGGCAGCAAGGTGGAGATCATCGAAGGGATCGTCACCGTGCCACCGCCCCCGTCCGAAGAGCACAACTACACCGCCGAACTGTTGCAGGAGCGCCTGTACTCCGTGGTCCCGGAGGGCTGTGGCATCTACCAGACACTCGGACTGAGCGCGTCGGAATCCGGGGGACTCTTCGTTCCGGATCTATGTGTCGTGCCCCGGGCCGCCTTGCGCCGCAAGACGCGCGTGCAGGCGTGCGAGGCGGAACTGGTCGTGGAGATCACCTCTCCGAGCAACGCCAACCACGATCGCATCAAGAAGGCCTACGGCTATGCCCGGGCCGGCGTCCCGCTCTACCTCCTCCTCGACCCCTGTCACAGCGGCCGTCCCACAGCGACCCTCTACGGCGCCCCCGAGGACGGCACGTACCGCGTCCTGACCTCCGTCGAGTACGGGGAGAAGCTGAGCCTGCCCGCGCCCTTCGGCCTGGACATCGACACGAGCGTCTTCCCCCTGAGCTGAGCCCGGCCGCTAGCCGAGCACCGTGGCCACCCCCGCCAGAACCGGCACCGACACCACCGTCGACAGCAGGACCGACTGCCGGGCCAGGGACTCGGCGACACGGTACCGGCTCGCGTAGGTGTAGAGGTTCTGGGCGGCAGGCAGGGCCGAGGTCACCACCACGTCCAGGAGGGGCGCGCCGCGCAGCCCGAAGACGGTGCTGGCCAGGACCCAGGCGACGAGCGGCTGGCCCACCGACTTCAGCGCCACCGACAGCAGCACCGGCAGCCGGTCCCGGCCCCCCGCCAACGGCGCGTTGCCGTGCAGGGACATGCCGAAGACGAGCAGCGCCGCCGGTACGGACATGTTGCCGATCAGGGTCAGCGGGTCCATGACCGGGCCGGGCAGGTGCCAGCCCGCGGCCGACACGACCACGCCCGACAGCGAGCCCACCGCGATGGGATTGCGCAGCGGCGTCAGCAACCGCCGGCCCACCGAGCCCTTCTCGCCCGCGCCCGACAGATCCAGCACGGTCAGCGCCACCGGCGTCACCAGCACCACCTGGAACAGCAGGACCGGTGCCACCAGCGAGGCGTCACCGAGGACGTACGCGGCGATGGGAATGCCGAGGTTGCCCGAGTTGACGTAACCGCAGCACAGAGCGCCGATCGTGGTGCGGCCCACCTCCCAGCGCCGCGCCGCCCCGACCGCCACGAACACCCCGCAGACCGCTGCCGTGCTCAGCGCCGTCACCAGCAGCCGGCTGGAGAACAGGACGGCGAGGTCGGCGTCCGCCAAGGTCGTGAAGAGCAGCGCGGGACCCGCCAGCGTGAAGGCCAGCCGCGTCAGCACCGCCCCGCCCTGAGGGCCGAGCGACCCCCGCCGCCCCAGTACATAGCCCACCCCGATGACGACCGCGATCACCACGAACCCGCTCAGCACCCCCTGCACAGGGCCAACCCTCGGGGGACACCGGCGACCCGGTCAATGTGATCTACGCCGGGCCGTGCGAGGCGGGTCCGCGATGAGTTCCGGCCGCCTCGTGGGTCTACCGCACGTGGACCCCGAAACGAAGCCCGTCCTGACCCTGACCGGTCCCCTCACCCGAGAGCGGGTGGCGGGACTCGGCGATACCGTGCGGGCGCTGCTGGAAGGGGGTGGCGCCGGCGTCGTCGTGGTGGAGGTGAGCGGGCTGGGGCCGCCGGGCCTCATGGCCGTCGAGCTGGTGGCCCGGCTGCAGCTGGCGGCCCGGCGGGCCGGCGGCCGGATCAGGCTGCGCGGCCCCGACCCCGCCCTACGCGCCCTGCTCGACCTCGTCGCCGTCCCCGTCGAGGTGGAGGGGGACGCCGAACAGCGGGAACCACCGCTGGGTGTCGAGGAAGAAGTGGAAACCGGTGAGGCGCCCGTCTGAGATCTCCAGAACCTGGATCGACCAGGGGGTGTAGCCGCCCTTCTCCGGGTCCGGCTTGTACTGGGCGAAGCCGGGCAGCCCGTTGACCCGCACCGGCAGCAGCCGCGAATCCGCGCAGGCGGAGCCGAGGGTGGTCATGAAGCCGGTGATGTCGTCCTGGCCGGTCAGCCACAGGTCGAACGGCGGCATCGTCATGACCGCGTCCTCGTGCAGCAGCTTGGTGAGCGCCGCCATGTCATAGCCCTCGAAGGCCGCGACATAGCGTTCGAGGAGCTTCTGCTGCTCCGCGTCCAGCGGGTCGGAGACGGCCGCCTGCGCCGCCCGGTCCGACCGCTCGGCCAGGGTCGCCCGGGCCCGCTGGAGCGCGCTGTTCACCGACGCCACCGACGTGTCCAGCAGCTCCGCGACCTCGGCGGCCTTCCAGGCCAGCACCTCACGCAGGATCAGCACCGCCCGCTGCTTGGCCGGCAGCTGCTGCAGCGCCGCCATGAACGCCAGCCGCACCGACTCCTTCGCCACCGCCGCCTCCGCCGGGTCCTCCACGGTCGGCAGCACTCGCGCGTCGGGCATCGGCTCCAGCCAGGTGTGGTCGGGCCGGGGGGACAGGGCCGCCTGCGCCAGCGGCGTCGACTCGGACAGGTCCACCGGCCGCGCCCGCTTGTTGCCGGCCGACAGCATGTCCAGGCACACGTTCGTGGCGATCCGGTACAACCACGAGCGCAGGCTGCTGCGCCCCTCGAACCTGTCGTAGCTGCGCCAGGCCCGCACCAGGGTGTCCTGCACCGCGTCCTCCGCCTCGAAGGAGGAACCGAGCATCCGGTAGCAGTACCCCGTCAGCTCGACCCGGTGCCGCTCCAGCCTCGCGTCGAGGTCCTCGACCGTCGCCGTACCGTCACTCATCGTCGCCCACCCGCCCCTGCGGCCGTTCCACCCGGCGCCCCGTGCGCCCGGTGCCTTCGGATACTTCGGAAGCTACCGCAGGCCACTGACAACGGCCCCCTGAGCGCACGAACCCCCAGGTCGGAAGGCCTGTCCGACCGCAGGGCGCTCGCGGGTCCGCTCAGTGTGCCGGAACCGGCTCCCGCCGGGCCGCCGTCCGGGCCGCCCGGGTGCCGAGCACCGTGATCGTCACGACGCCGAGCACCGCCAGCAGTCCGACGCCCACGGTTCCGGCCCATCCGGTCGAGTGGAAGGCCAGTGCGCCGAGGGTGCTGCCCGCGCTGGAGCCGACGTAGTACGCCGACTGGTAGAGCGCCGCCGCCTGGGCGCGGCCGGTCGTGGCGGTCCTGCTGACCGCGGAGGACGCCACCGCGTGCCCCGCGAAGAAGCCCGCCGTGATCAGCACCAGCCCCGCCAGGACCAGGACCAGCGAGCCCGCGAGCGACAACAGCAGCCCCGCCGCCGTGGTGCCGCCGGCCAGGTACAGCGCGCCCCGCCGGCCGAGCCGGCCCACCAGGCGGCCCGACGTCGACGCCGACACCGTACCGACCAGGTAGACCAGGAAGATCGAGCCGACGATGCCCTGCGGCAGCCCGAACGGCTCCTGTGTCAGGCGGTAGCCGATGACCGTGTAGACGCCGCCGAAGACCGTCATGAACAGCGCGCCGATCGCGTACAGGCGGCGCAGCAGCGGGTTCGCGAGGTGGGCGCGGACCGTGCCGGCCAGCACGCGCGGCCGCAGCGAGCCCGGCGTGAAGTGCCGGGGCGTCGGCAGCAGCGCCCGGAAGGCCACCGCGCAGACCACCGCGAGCACCCCGACCACCCCGACGGCGACCCGCCAGCCGAATGCCTGCGCGGCCCAGCCGGTGATGACCCGGCCACTCATCCCGCCGACGCTGTTGCCCGCGACGAACAGTCCGATCGCCGTGACCAGCGCCCTGGGCCGGACCTCCTCCGCCAGGTACGCCGTCGCCGACGCCGGCAGGCCCGCCAGCGCCGCGCCCTGCACCGCCCGCAGCACCACCAGCGCGCCGAGCGACGGTGCGAGGGGCACCAGCAGTCCCACGCCCACCGCGACCGCCAGCGAGGCCGTCATCACCGTACGGCGGCCGTACCGCTCCGACAGGGCGCTCATCGGCAGCACGAACAGGGCCAGTCCGCCGGTCGCCGCGGCCACCGTCCAGCTCGCCGCGCCGGCCGTCACCCCGAGGTCGTCGGAGATCAGCGGCAGCAGCGCCTGCGTGGAGTACAGCAGCGCGAAGGTGGCGACCCCCGCGAGGAACAGGGCGAGACTCATCCGGCGGTAGCCGGGGCCGCCGGGCGTCATACGGGAGTCGGCGGACGGGGAGGGAGCGGGGACGGGGGCAGCGGCGCCCACGGCGGTGGACGCCCCGGTACTGGCGGGATTCATGTCCTCGACGCTACGGAGGCGGCCGCTCATCCGTCCAATGCATGAAACCCTCATAATCGTTCCCATGGTGCATCAGCGGAGGTCACAGAAGCGGCTGTCACCGGACAGTGACACAGAAGACAGGGCGGAGATGTCGATGCTGCTCGCGCCGCGCCTCGCCTTCTTCGCCGGCGTCGCCCGCCACGAGCACGTCACCCGGGCCGCTCTGGAGATGAACGTCCCGCAGTCCACCCTCTCGCGGGCCATGGTGCGGCTGGAGCAGGATCTCGGCGTCGACCTGTTCGCCCGGCACGGCCGTACGCTCTCCCTGACCCCGGCCGGCCGCACCTTCCTGGGCTCGGTCGAACGGGCCCTCGCCGAGGTCGAGCGGGCCGCCGAGGAGGTGCGCGCCGACGCCGACCCGGCCACCGGCAAGGTCGCCTTCGGCTTTCTGCACACCATGGGCGCCGAGACCGTGCCCGGCCTGCTGCACGCCTTCCGTGCCGACCACCCGCGCGTCCGCTTCAGCCTCGTCCAGAACTACGGCGAGGCGATGATCGAGGGACTGCGCGCGGGCGAGCTGGACCTCTGCCTCACCTCACCGGTCCCCGACGCCCCCGACCTGGTCGCCCGCCGCCTCGACGAGCAGAAGCTCCGCCTCGTCGTCCCCGCCGACCACCGCCTGGCCGGCCGCCGCCGCATCCGCCTCGCGGAGGCGGCCGACGAGACGTTCGTGACTCTGGAGCCCGGCTACGGCCTGCGGCGCATCACGGACGACCTCTGCAAGGAGGCCGGCTTCAAGCCGCGCATCGCCTTCGAGGGCGAGGAGGCGGAGACCCTGCGCGGCCTGGTCGCGGCGGGCCTCGGGGTGGCCCTGCTGCCGCCGCCGACCGTCCCCCGCCCCGGAGTGGTGGAGCTGACGGTCACCGCCCCGCGCGCGGTCCGTGAGATCGGCGTGGCCTGGCTCGCCGACCACCCGGACACACCCCCGGTGGCCGCCTTCAAGAAGTTCCTCCTCTCCCGGAGGGGCAGCCTGCTCCCCTGACCGCGCAGTGCCTGGCGCCCCCGGCCGGACCTCTCCGCCGACGTCCCCGAACGGCGTGACCGCAGCGCCCGCGCTCACGCCCGACGCCTGCGTCCGGCGCTCACACCCGGGCCGCGCGACTGGCCCTGCGCCCGGCGCCCGGCGCCCGCAGTCAGGCTCGCCTGTGCCTGTGCCTGTGCCTGTGCCTGTGCCCGCGCCAGACGCCCGCGTCCGCCCCGCACGCGTACGTCTACGCCCGCGCCGGACATCCCGCGCCCCACGACCGCCCGCCCCTACGCCCGAGCTCCGCGGCCAGCCCCCCGCCCCCCGCCCAGCCCGGCCCCGAACCCCGCCGCCAGCGGCATCCGCAGCCCGATCGGCGGCGGGGCCGCCAGCGCGTCCACCACCGGCCGGGACAGCGCCCGGCCGAACAGCACGCCCATCACGAAGTCACTGGACAGGGCCAGCACTTCGCGGCGGTGCTGGCGCAGCCCGTGCCCGTCGGAGTGCACCTCGAACCGGCACACGTCCCGGTTGGCCTTCTTCGCCCGGGCCGCCAGCCGGAACGACAGCTCCGGATCGGTGCGCCGGTCGTTCGTGCCGTGCACGATCATCACCTTGCGCCCCACCAACTGCTTCACCGGTTCGGGTGGCGCCGCCACGTCGTCCTCCGGCAGCCAGGGGGCGAGGGCCAGTACCGCGTTGACGGCCTCGTGACCGCCCGCCCGGAGCGCGGCGCGTCCGCCCATGTCGACGCCGACCAGGCACACCGGCACATCGCCGTAGCGCCGCACGATCTCGTCCGCGGCCCACTCGGCGTCCGCCGCGAGCTGCGCCTCGCTGCCGTTCCAGCCGCGCGCGCGGTACCGCACCACATGGACGGCGAGCCCGTCCACCCGGCCGTCGCCCGCCAGCCGGCGGCCGAGCGCACGCACCCGGGAGGTGTCCCACAGGGGGGAGGGTCTGCGCACGGAGACCTCCTCCCCGCCGGGAAGGAGCAGCACCGCTCCGCTGACCGCCGTCGGTTCCGGGCCGATCGCCCTCCCCAGGCGGGCCGTTCGAACCGCCGTCGCATCGTGTGCCATGACAGAACAGTGTCAGAACCGAGCGGGGACTCCACCAGTCCTGCGGTCACCTTTGCGTATCGGCGTCGCGCGGCACCGCGCCGTCTACGCGCGTAGGAAGTAGAGTGCCGAAATGACGAGCCAGAGCATCGCGAAAGGCGCCACTCCCAGCTCGGACCAGATCCGCCGGGCGCCGAAGGTTCTGCTGCACGACCACCTCGACGGCGGGCTGCGCCCCGGTACCGTCGTCGACCTCGCCCGGGACACCGGGTACTCCCATCTCCCCGAGACCGACCCGGACAAGCTCGGCATCTGGTTCCGCGAGGCCGCCGACTCCGGTTCCCTGGAACGCTATCTGGAGACCTTCTCGCACACCGTCGGCGTGATGCAGACCCGGGACGCGCTGGTCCGGGTCGCCCGTGAGTGCGCCGAGGACCTGGCCGAGGACGGCGTCGTCTACGCCGAGGTGCGCTACGCCCCCGAGCAGCACCTCGACGGCGGGCTGACCCTCGAAGAGGTCGTCGAGGCCGTCAACGAGGGGTTCCGCGAAGGCGAGCGGCTGGCCCGGGAGAACGGCCACCGCATCCGCGTCGGCGCCCTCCTCACCGCCATGCGGCACGCGGCCCGCTCCCTGGAGATCGCCGAACTCGCCAACGCCTACCGCGACTCGGGTGTCGTCGGCTTCGACATCGCGGGCGCCGAGGCCGGTCACCCGCCCACCCGCCACCTGGACGCCTTCGAGTACCTCAAGCGCGAGAACAACCACTTCACCATCCACGCCGGCGAGGCGTTCGGGCTGCCCTCCATCTGGCAGGCCCTGCAGTGGTGCGGCGCCGACCGGCTGGGACACGGGGTGCGCATCATCGACGACATCGAGGTCGCCGCCGACGGCGGTGTCACCCTGGGCCGGCTCGCCTCCTACGTCCGCGACAAGCGCATCCCGCTGGAGCTGTGCCCCAGCTCCAACCTGCAGACCGGGGCGGCGGCCTCCTACGCCGAGCACCCCATCGGCCTGCTGCGCCGCCTGCACTTCCGGGCCACCGTCAACACCGACAACCGGCTGATGTCCGGGACCAGCATGAGCCGGGAATTCGAGCACCTTGTCGACGCGTTCGGCTACACGCTCGACGATCTGCAGTGGTTCTCCGTCAATGCGATGAAATCAGCGTTCATTCCTTTCGATGAACGGCTGGCGATGATCAATGACGTCATCAAGCCCGGATATGCCGAGCTGAAATCCGAATGGCTGTTCCAGCAGACCGCCTCCACCAGCGGTTCTCCGGCCGGGGAAGGGTAGTCGCGGGATTTCCCGGAACCGTCGCACAGGGCAGCGTTCACAATCCGTCCGCATTTCGATGTTTGCGGCGGGTGCGGGGACGTGTTTACGGTCGAGAACCGCTCAGTTCCCCGTATCCCATTCGAGGACGCATTCATCATGAAGCAGTCTGCTGCCAAGACCCTCGGTGTCGCCGCCCTCGGTGCCGCCTTCGCCGCCGCGGGTGCCGGTGCCGCCAACGCCGCCCCCGCCGTGCCGGAGGCCACCGGGCAGGTGCTGGACACCGTCACCCAGGCCCTGCCGGCCGAGAAGGTCGACCAGGCGGTACCGGGTGCCGGGCAGGTGCTCGAACAGTCCAAGCCGGCGCAGCAGGCGGGCGTGGCGGCCGCCCAGCCCGCCGCCCAGAAGGTCCTCGCCGAGGGTCCCACCGCGCCGGTCGCCGGCCTGCTCGGCGGCCTGCCGCTCCAGGGCCTGCCCACGCACGGCCTGCCGGTGAACGGGATCCCGCTGGGCTGACCCGCTCCCGTACGACGCCGCCGGGGCGCACCCCTTCCGTCAGGGTGCGCCCCGGCGGCGTACGCGTACCGGGGTCACCACGCCGTGCGGGCCTTGTCCTCCGACGGCAGCAGGATCCACAGCGCCAGGTAGAGCAGGAACTGCGGCCCCGGCAGCAGGCACGACACCAGGAAGATCACCCGCATCGTGGTCGCGGAGGTGCCGAAGCGCCGGGCCAGCGCGGCGCACACTCCGCCGATCATGCGGCCATGGGTGGGTCGAGCGAGGCTGGACATCTGCGGCTCCTTCGTGAGCGTCGGAGGCGCCCTGGTGGCCCCTCGTCCTCCCTCCACGCTACGGAGACGAACCGGACGAAGCGTCGCTCTACGGGGCGATCCCCACCCTGGGAATCGTCGGGGTGAGACCCTGAGACGGCTCCTCCTGCGGCCGGACGGCCCCCGCCCCGCGCTCGGCCCTGCGGCGCAGCCAGGACCGCGACGCCGGTACGACCGCCAGGTGCGCGAGGGCCACCCCGGCCGTGGCCAGCAGCAGCGAGTCGACGTCCACGACCTGACCCGGCACATCGGTCTGCAGCAGCTCCACGGTCAGCGCCAGCAACGCGCCCGCGGCCGTCGTCCGCAGCAGCGAGGCCAGCGGGGACACCCGGAGCCTGCCGTGCACCAGCGGCAGCAGCACGCCCAGCGGGGCCGGCAGTGCGAGCTCCCGGCAGATGCGCAGCGCCGCCACCCGCCAGCCCAGGTCCAGGTCGGCGCGGATGGCGGCGAAGGGATGCCAGTTGGCGGGCATCACCCAGGGCACGTCGAGGGGCCGCAGCGAGTACCAGGCGAGGAAGAGGAGGTGGCCCAGCAGGAGGAGGACACCGGCCGCTCGCGGAGCGCGGATCGTCGGTGACTGGTCGCGTGGCTCCCCGCGCCCCTCGGGGGACGCCGTACCGCCCCGGACATCAACGGTCCCGCTATGACGCTGCACGCCCCCCTAGACGTGCTCTTCGCGACGATCGGTTCCGCGGGGCGGCCCGAGACCCCCGTGAGGTCTCCGTCACGCCCCGGCGACCTGCGAGGACGGCGGCCTGCTGGTGCCGGGGCGGGACCGCACCTCGTCCGTGCACTCGTAGCGGCGCGGCGGGCCGGAGTCCGGGCCGCCCAGCACCACCGAGCCGTCCCCCTCGGCCGCCGCCGAGTCGGAGAAGGTGCACACGATCTGCGCGAGGGCGTACGAGGTCAGGTCGCCGGGCGCCACGCTCAGCCGCAGCGTCTCGTCCGGGTCGTCGGGGCGCGGACCGTCCACGGTCATCCCGCCCCGCACACTCGTGGTGTACCCGGCCTGCTTCTCGGCCGTGGAGGGCCGGCGCGCCAACTGGTCCAGCAGCCCCTGTGCCACCAGGCCGCGCCGCGCGCCGTCCGACGCCCCGGCCGGCACCGGCGCCCACCGGTCCACGGCCACCAGCGACGAGCCGCACAGCAGGAACACCTGCACCGGAACCCCCCGGGCGGGCTGCGTCGCCGTGTCCGCGTCCGACAGCGTGCACCGCACCCGCGACGGGGCGGGCCCGAAGTCCGTCGGCACCTCGGTGGCGCGGATCCCGCACCCGGCGAGCAGGGCCGGCAGGGCCACCGCGGCGAGCAGCCGCCGTGCGGTCATGAGGTGTCGCCCTACGGTCACGAGGCGTTCCCCTTCTCCTTCTCGGGCTGCTCGGCGTGCCGCTCGTCCCGCTCCTCGGCCGGCGGCGAGGCGTCCTTGGGCAAGCGCAGCGTGAACACCGCGCCGCCCTCGGGGGAGTTCGCGGCGGTGATCTCACCGCCGTGGATGTGGGCGTTCTCCAGGGCGATGGACAGCCCCAGACCGCTTCCCTCGGAACGCGGCCGGGAGGCGCTCGCCTTGTAGAACCGGTCGAAGACGTGCGGCAGCACGTCCTCGGGGATGCCGGGGCCGTGGTCGCGCACCGCGATGACGACCTCCGCGCCCCGCTCCTCGCTCGTCTCCTCACGCACCGACACCCGCACCGGGGAGCCACCGTGCTTGAGCGCGTTGCCGATCAGGTTGGCGAGGACGACGTCCAGCCGGCGCGGGTCGATCCGCGCGTGGATGCCCCGTTCGGCGTCCAGGTCCACCGCGTCCAGCCAGGCACGGGCGTCGATGCAGGCGGTGATCTGGTCGGCGACGTCCACGTCGTCCAGCACCAGCCTGGCCGTGCCCGCGTCGAAGCGGGTGACCTCCATCAGGTTCTCGACCAGGTCGCCCAGCCGGCGCGTCTCGCTGACGACCAGTCGCACGGCCGGCTCGATCATCGGGTCCACGCTGCCGGTCTCGGCCTCCAGCTCCTCCTCCAGCACCTCGGTGACCGCCGTGATGGCGGTGAGCGGAGTGCGCAGTTCATGGCTCATGTCCGCGACGAACCGCCGGGAGGCGTCGTCCCGCGCGGCCATGTCCGCGACGCGCTTCTCCAGCGCCTCCGCCGCCAGGTTGAACGTCCGTGACAGGTCGGCCAGTTCGTCGGTGCCCGACACCCGCAGCCGGGTGTCCAGCTTGCCCTCGCCGAGCCGCCGTGCCGCGATGCCGAGGCGGTGCACCGGCTTCAGCACGGTCGTGGCGGCGGCCTGCGCGAGCAGCGCGGCACCGATCAGCGCCAGCCCCGTGGCGATCCCCAGCGACCAGGCCAGCGAGTTGAGGTCCTTGGCCTCCGGCTCCAGCGACTTGCGCATGTAGCCGGTCGGCCCGCCCCCGATCACCTTCGTCCCGGCCACCAGGTACGGCGTGCCGTGTTCGACGACCCGCTGCCAGTACAGGTGGTACGGCGACTTGTTGCCGACGGTCAGCGGCTGCCGCTCGTTCACCGCCGTGCGCAGCGACTCGGGCACGTCGTCCAGCGAGAACCCGCTCAGCCCGCCCGAGCCGCCGTACACGGTCCTGCCGCCGCCGTCGGTGGCCACCAGCAGCACGCTGAAGCGCTGGCTGCTGTTGGCCATCTGCCCGGCGGTGTGCTGCAGTTCGTCCTGGCCGGGGTACTCGGGCAGCGAGCCGGCGCGGTTCTGCATCTCCTGCTGGAAGTCCCGCAGCACAGCCCCCTGGGTGCGGGTGAGCACGGCCTCGCGGTTGAGCCAGTACGCGATGCCGGACGCGGAAACCGCGGCGGTCAGCGCAACCAGCCCGAACACCACGACCAGCCGCAGCCGCAGGCTGGTGAAGCGCAGCCAGGACGGAAGCGGCAGCCGTGACAGAACTCCCTTACGGGCCGCGGCCTCGCCGCGGGACCCCCCTTGCACGTCCGTCACCGTGTCCAATCGTTCGCTTCCCCGCCCGCGCGGCGCGGAGGTGCGGGCTTCGAGGTCGTCCGCGGCCGGGTGGCCGGGCGCGCGTCGCTCACGCGGGCGCGTCCAGGCGGTAGCCGACACCACGGACCGTACGGATCAGCGTCGGGGACGACGGCACGTCCTCGACCTTGGCGCGCAGCCGCTGGACGCACGCGTCCACCAGCCGGGAGTCGCCGAGGTAGTCGTGCTCCCACACCAGCCGCAGCAGCTGCTGGCGCGACAGTGCCTGACCCGGCCGCCGGCTCAGCTCCAGGAGCAGCCGCAGCTCGGTCGGCGTCAGCTGCAGGTCCTCGCCGTTCTTCGTCACGGTCATCGCGGCCCGGTCGATCACCACGTTGCCGAAGGTCGCCGCGTCGTTCGACTCGCGCTCCCCGCGCCGCAGCACGGCCCGGATCCGCGCGTCCAGCACCCGACCCTGCACCGGTTTCACGACGTAGTCGTCGGCACCGGACTCCAGCCCGACGACCACGTCGATGTCGTCGCTGCGCGCGGTCAGCAGGATGATCGGCAGCTGGTCGGTCCGCCGGATCCGCCGGCACACCTCGAAGCCGTCGATTCCGGGCAGCATCACATCCAGCACGATCAGATCCGGTCGCTGCTCGCGCAGGAGCTTCAGACCGTCCTCACCGCTCGCAGCGGTCGCCACGCGGTGTCCCTGGCGCGTCAGTGAGAGCTCCAGGGCCGTCCGGATGGCGTCGTCGTCCTCGATCAGCAACAGGGAAGGCACGGGCTCATTCTGGCCCATGGAGTCGGCTGCGTTCGACCCGTGGGGCGGATACGGCTCGTACCGCCACGGCCTGTGCGCACAGCGTGTCCGTCCTGTGCCGTACCCCTGTGACAGGTCTGTGACAGTCGGCGGACACGGCCATGAAGTGCCCCCGGCAGTCTTTTCGACACCGGCCGACGAGGCATCGCCTCACCGGCCGACGAACACCGGAAGTCCACGACGGGGGGCGCGAGATGAACACGCTGCACAGCATGAGCACCAGCGCAGTGGTCACGCGTCTGCACGATGTGCACCGGGGTTCCGAGAAGTCCGGTGCTGAAGGGGGTACCTCCCGCGCGAGTGCGTTCGAGCGTGGGGGAGGGCGGGGGTGCGCTCGCGGCACCGGGCGTCAGCACACCGGTCACATGACGGTGGTTGACGCGCACACGGGGGAAGCCGCGACGGGGGCCCACGGGGGAGCCGCGTACAGGGAGGACTCGGGGGAGCGGCGACGCTCTCCGGCGGAGTCGGCGGACGCCGAAGCGGCGTTCACCGCCTACGTCCAGGAGCGCCGCGCCTCCCTGTACGCCACCGCCTACCACCTCACCGGTGACCGCTTCGAGGCCGAGGACCTGCTGCAGAGCGCGCTGTTCTCGACGTACAAGGCGTGGGACCGGATCAGTGACAAGGCCGCGGTCGGGGGCTACCTCCGCCGCACCATGACCAACCTGCACATCAGCGCGTGGCGCCGCCGCAAGCTGAACGAGTACCCGACCGAGGAACTGCCGGAGACGCCCGGCGACACGGACGCGATGCGCGGCACCGAGCTGCGCGCGGTCCTGTGGCAGGCGCTGGCCCGGCTGCCCGAGCTCCAGCGGACGATGCTGGTCCTGCGTTACTACGAGGGCCGCACCGACCCGGAGATCGCGGACATCCTCGGCATCAGTGTCGGCACGGTGAAGTCGAGCATCTGGCGGTCGCTCCGCCGGCTGCGCGAGGACGAGGTCCTCAGCTTCGGCCGTGACGAGCAGAGCGCCTTCGGGGAGCTTGTCGCCTGAGGGCAACGGGGGGGGGACCGCGACGGGGGACGCGGTGACGCGGCGACGGGGGAGCCGCGACGGGGGATCCGGGGGGGGGATCCACGGGGGAGCACGACGAGAGCGGGGCTGGAGGGCCGGGGGGTCCGTCCGGCCCCGTTCTCGTACGGTTACGCCGGTGTCCTGGCCTGCGGGGTCCGCCCGCCCGCCGCGGCTGCCGCCAGCCGGCCCAGAGCCTCGTCCCGGTCGCAGGCGTACGCGCCCAACGCGGTCTGCCGGGAGATGATCGAACGTTCCAGCCTCATCAGGCGCCAGCCGCGGCGCAGCAGGAACGGCACCGACTTGCGGCCCTCGCGCAGATCGCGCACGAAGCGGCGGCGGAACGTGGTCACCGGGCCCCGGCTCAGGCACAGCGCGTCGGCCAGCACCCCCAGGTCCCGGCAGCGCTCCACGATCTCCGCCGCGAAGATGCCCTCCGCGATGAACAGCGGGGTCGGCCCGATGTCGACCGTGTCCGCGCCGGTGCGCGCGCTCATCGCGATGTCGTAGACGGGCACGTTCGTGCGGCCCGTGCGGCACAGGTCGGTGATCGCGCTGATCGCCGCGTCCGCGTCCCAGGAGCCGGGGTGGTCCCAGTCGATGTCGGAGCTCCCCGCCACCTGCGGCAGCGTGGGGTCGTCGCCCTCCTTGTAGAAGTCGTCGAGCCGCAGGACCGGCAGGCCGGAGCGGGCTGCGAGGAGGGACTTGCCGGAGCCGGAAGGGCCGCAGAGCAGCACGACTCGCGTGGGTATGGGCGGTTGGGAGCTCACGGGACACCAGTGTGAGGCATCGACCGGCCCGTCAACGACCCCGCGGGTCGGCTTTGAAGCACGCGTCACACCTCAACTACCCTCTGCGTCGACCTGGCTACTTTCCGCAGTGATACAAGAGGTGGCAGCAGCGATGGCCCGTCACGACTCCCCCCACACCCCCACCGCCCGACGCGTACTGGCAGCCCTCGCCACCGCCGGGGCGGCCCTCGGCGCGGGCACCGGCGCCGCGGCCGCGGCGGAGGTTCCGGCCCTGGACGCGGTGAACGCCGGCGAGGTGCTGCACACCAGCCCCACCTCGCTCGGCCGCATCGACCCGCAGGGCGGCCTGAAAGGCCTGACGACCGGCCTCCCCTACGCCGTCGGCACCCTCACCGGCCTCAAGCCCAACCCGCTGGCCGGTACGGGCGTGGACCCGTTGGACAACGGCGTCGGCACCCAGCTCGCCGACTTCCAGCCGCTGACCTCCCAGGCGTTCACCGGCCCGATCGCGCAGGCCCGGTCGATCGGCAGCATGCCGGTGGTGGGGGAGGTGGCGGGGCTGCTGGGCCCCAACTGACGGCACCGGGCAGGGGGGTGGGGAACCGCGCGAGGCGGTCACGGTGTGATGCTCCGCCGTCAACGCCGCGCAGTCCCCGTCCCCTGATCGGTCAGTGCTAGTACGCCGACCCCGACGCGCCCAGCGACCCCGTCGGGTGCCACACCGTCTTGGTCTCCAGGAACGCCGTCATCCGGTCGGTGCCCGGCGTGCGCGCGTAGTCCACAGGCTGTGGACGCAGGACGCGCTTGAGGTTGTCGGCCGCCGCGATCTCCAGCTCCGTCGCCAGCGTCTCGTCGGCACCGGCCAGGTCGATCGCGTTGACGTCCTGGTGGGCGGCGAGCGGCGCCGCGATCTCCGCCGTGCGGCCGGACAGGACGTTGACGACGCCGCCGGGCAGGTCGGACGTCGCCAGGACCTCGCCCAGGGACAGCGCGGGCAGCGGGGACTTCTCGCTCGCGATCACCACCGCCGTGTTGCCGGTCGCGATCACCGGGGCGATCACCGAGACCAGGCCCAGGAAGGACGACTCCTGCGGGGCGAGTACCGCCACCACGCCCGTCGGCTCGGGGGAGGAGAGGTTGAAGTACGGGCCCGCGACCGGGTTGGCGCCGCCGACCACCTGGGCGATCTTGTCGGTCCAGCCCGCGTACCAGACCCAGCGGTCGATCGCCGCGTCCACGACGGCGGCCGCCTTCGACTTCGACAGGCCCTCCGCGTCGGCGACCTCGCGCACGAACTGGTCCCGGCGGCCCTCCAGCATCTCCGCGACGCGGTAGAGGATCTGCCCCCGGTTGTAGGCCGTGGCGCCCGACCAGGCACCGAACGCCTTGCGGGCGGCGACGACCGCGTCACGGGCGTCCTTGCGGCTCGACTGCGGCGCGTTGGCCAGCCAGTTGCCCTTGGAGTCGGTCACTTCGTACACCCGGCCGCTTTCGGAGCGGGGGAACTTGCCCCCGACGTACAGCTTGTAGGTCTTGAAGACAGCGAGACGGGTCGCGTCAGCAGTGTTTTTCATCGCTCGCCCTCCGGGCTCGACGGGGCGAGGTACGCCTCCAGGCCGTGGCGGCCGCCCTCGCGGCCGAAGCCCGACTCCTTGTAGCCGCCGAACGGCGAGGTCGGGTCGAACTTGTTGAACGTGTTGGACCAGATCACGCCCGCCCGCAGCTTGCCGGCGACGGCCAGGATGCGCGAGCCCTTCTCGGTCCAGATGCCCGCCGACAGGCCGTACGGCGTGTTGTTGGCCTTGGCGACGGCCTCGTCGGGCGTACGGAAGGTCAGCACCGACAGGACCGGGCCGAAGATCTCGTCGCGGGCGACGGTGTGGGCCTGGGTGACGTTGGTGAACAGGGTCGGGGCGAACCAGTAGCCGGCCTCGGGGATCTCGCAGGACGGGGACCAGCGCTCGGCGCCCTCCGCCTCGCCCCGCTCCACGAGGGTGGTGATCCGGGCGAGCTGCTCCTCGGAGTTGATCGCGCCGATGTCGGTGTTCTTGTCGAGCGGATCGCCCAGGCGCAGGGTCGACAGCCGCCGCTTCAGGGACTCCAGCAGCTCGTCCTGGACCGACTCCTGGACCAGCAGCCGCGAGCCCGCGCAGCAGACCTGGCCCTGGTTGAAGAAGATGCCGTTGACGATGCCCTCGACGGCCTGGTCGATCGGGGCGTCGTCGAAGACGATGTTGGCGCCCTTGCCGCCCAGTTCCAGCGTGACCTTCTTGTGCGTGCCCGCGACCGAGCGCGCGATCTGCTTGCCGACGGCCGTGGAACCGGTGAAGGCGACCTTGTCCACGTCCGGGTGCGCCACCAGCGCGGCGCCCGTGTCGCCGTAGCCCGGGAGGATGTTCACGACGCCCTTGGGCAGGCCCGCCTGACGGCAGATGTCCGCGAAGAACAGGGCGGACAGCGGGGTGGTCTCGGCCGGCTTCAGCACGACCGTGTTGCCGGTCGCGAGGGCCGGGGCGATCTTCCACGCCAGCATCAGCAGCGGGAAGTTCCAGGGGATGACCTGGCCGGCCACGCCCAGCGGCCGCGGATCGGCGCCGAGGCCCGCGTGGTCGAGCTTGTCGGCCCAGCCCGCGTAGTAGAAGAAGTGCGCGGCGACCAGGGGGAGGTCGGCGTCGCGGGTCTCCTTGATCGGCTTGCCGTTGTCCAGCGTCTCCAGGACGGCCAGTTCACGGCTGCGCTCCTGGATGATCCGGGCGATGCGGAAGAGGTACTTCGCGCGCTCCGCGCCCGGCAGTGCCGACCACTTCGCGAAGGCCCTGCGGGCGGCCTGCACGGCACGGTCCACGTCGGCCTCGCCGGCCTGGGCGACCTCGGAGAGGACTTCCTCGGTCGACGGGCTGACGGTCTTGAAGACCTTGCCGTCGGCGGCCTCGGTGAACTCGCCGTCGATGAACAGGCCGTAGGACGGGGCGATGTCGACGACCGAGCGGGACTCGGGCGCGGGTGCGTATTCGAAGGGGGAGGTCATGTCGGTCAGTCCACCGTCACGTAGTCGGGGCCGGAGTAGCGGCCGGTGGCCAGCTTCTGGCGCTGCATGAGCAGGTCGTTCAGCAGCGAGGAGGCGCCGAAGCGGAACCAGTGGTTGTCCAGCCAGTCCGCGCCGGCGGTCTCGTTGACCAGGACCAGGAACTTGATCGCGTCCTTGGTGGTGCGGATGCCGCCCGCGGGCTTCACCCCGACCTGTACCCCGGTCTGGGCGCGGAAGTCGCGGACGGCCTCCAGCATCAGCAGGGTGTTGGCGGGGGTTGCGTTCACCGCGACCTTGCCCGTCGAGGTCTTGATGAAGTCGGCGCCGGCGAGCATGCCGAGCCAGCTGGCGCGGCGGATGTTGTCGTACGTCGAGAGCTCGCCGGTCTCGAAGATGACCTTCAGGCGGGCCGACGTCCCGCAGGCCTCCTTCACCGCGACGATCTCGTCGTACACCTTCAGGTACCGGCCCGCGAGGAACGCCCCGCGGTCGATGACCATGTCGATCTCGTCGGCGCCCGCGGCGACGGCGTCCCGCACGTCGGCCAGTTTCACGTCGAGCGCGGCGCGGCCCGCGGGGAAGGCGGTGGCGACCGAGGCGACCTTCACACCGGAGCCGGCGACGGCCTGCTTGGCGACGGCCACCATGTCGGGATAGACGCAGACCGCGGCCGTGGTGGGCGTGGAGCGGTCGGTCGGGTCGGGGTGGACCGCCTTGGCGCCGAGCGCCCGGACCTTGCCCGGGGTGTCCGCGCCTTCCAGCGTCGTCAGGTCGACCATCGAGATGGCGAGGTCGATGGCGTACGCCTTCGCGGTGGTCTTGATGGAACGGGTGCCGAGCGAGGCGGCGCGCGCCTCCAGGCCGACCGCGTCGACGCCGGGCAGCCCGTGGAGGAAGCGGCGCAGCGTGCTGTCGGACGCGGTGGCGTCCCGGAGAGCGTGCGCGACAGGTGCAGTACTGGGCATGGTCACCAGACGAGCATATCTACGCGCGTAGCGGCTGTATACCCCGGCGACGTGAACGGCTTGCCCGGCGGAGCGGAAGTGACCCCTGTCACGCCTCTGTGACATGGAACGGACAGGTCCGTCTTACAAGATCACTAGTTTTGTTCCTGCAGCCGAAACCACGCCGCCCCGGTCGCCACAGGGAGCCAGTGAAACCGGCATGCGACTCTCTCATCCAACCGTGCTCGACATCGACTTGGAGTCGTCATGCGCCGCCAGATCCTCCGTACCGCCGTCACGGCCGCCGCTCTCGGTGCCGCGGTCCTCGCGCCCGTCGCCACCGCTTTCGCGGCCGACGGTCCCGCCCCGGCCGCCGCCTCCGCGGCAGGCGAGGAGGCCGGCACCGCGACGCTGCTGGACGGGCTGACCGGCAAGATCTACAAGCAGGGCGAGCACACCTATCACGCCGCCGTCTACCGCGGCGACACCCTGCTGGGCGCGCTCCGGGTGACCAGCGACTCCGGCGCGATCGTCAAGGACTACCGCGTCTACGGGACGGTCCGCGTCATCCTGTCCTCCGACGGCACCCTGACCTCCCAGCGCGCGCAGGCCGGTGACCCGGCCGGTGAGCCGGCGGGCACGTACCGGCTCGAAGGTGGCCTGACCGCCCGGGTCTTCGAGATGAACGGGACCCTGTTCGACGCCACGGTCCACGCCCAGAACGGCACCCTGCTCGGCAAGCTGCACGCCGGCACCGGCTCCGGCGCCCACCCGACGGACACCAAGGTCTTCCACGGAGTGCGGGTCACTCTGCACTCCGACGGCAAGGTCACCAGCGAGCCCGCTGACGCGGGCGGCGACGCCAAGGGCACCCTCGTACGGACCGAGACGCTGTCCGACGGGTCGCTCCTCAAGATCTACCAGCTCTCGATGAACCACTACCGGGCCGAGAACATCGTCGACGGCAGCGTCATCGGCACCCTCGACGCCGACGGCCGCGCCGTCGCCGGACAGCACAACGGCCTCTACATGGTGCTCACCCCGGACGGCACCACCTACCACTGGACCGGGAACACCGTCACGGGCGGCAAGCTGGGCAGGTACAAGCTGCCCAACGGCAAGATCGTCGAGCTGCTGCACAAGAACGGCGTCTACGGCCTGGACGCCTTCCGGGACGGCCACTCGCTCGGCATCCTGTGGGCCGACGGCGACGAGTCGGTGATCGGCCAGGACGACGTCACCGTCGTCGTGCTGAACCCCGACGGCTCCTTCAGCAACTACATCATCGGCCGGAAGCAGCAGGGCCCGGCGGTGTTCATCGGCGACGAGAAGGAGGACGGCGGCCAGGACGCCGGCAAGTCCGGCTCCGGCACCGGACAGGGCACCACGCCGGCCGGCGACGTCCGGACCACGACCGCCCAGACCACCGTCGTGCCGCGGGGTGCCGTCGCCGCCGGCGCGGAGCTGTCCACGGACGGCTCCACGGGTGACGGCGACACCGTGCTCGTCGCCTCCGGCGCGGGGGCCGCCGCGCTCGCCGCCGCGGGCCTCGGCTTCGTGTTCTTCGTCCGCCGCCGCACCGACTGAGGACGGTGTGCGCCCACGGCCCGGCTCCGGTGCGCCGGAGCCGGGCCGCGGGGCGCCCTGCCCGACGCGTCAGCCACGTCCGACCCGTCAGCCACTCCGGACGCGGCGGACACGACACGGTGGCCCGTCCGTTCCGTCCCCCCCCCAGGAAGGCACATGTCCCCCCGACGAACCGCCGCGGCGCTGTTCACCCTCCTCGCCGCCGCCACGCTGCTCGGATGCGGCAGCGATCACGAGGAACCGCCGGCCACCCCGCCCGCCCACGTCCGGCCCACCACCGCCGCACCTGCCTCCCCTGCGGAGACCGTCCGGCCGATGGCCGCGGCGAAGCCCGTCCGGGTGCGCATCCCCGCCGCCGGAGTCGACACCGGGCCCGTCCTGGAGCTCGGTCTGGCCGCCGACGGCACCGTCGAGGTGCCCCCGGCGGAGCAGGCCGACCGCATCGGCTGGTACGACAAGGGCGTGACACCCGGTGAGACCGGACCCGCCGTCCTCATCGGCCACTTCGACACCGCGAAGGGCCCGGCCGTGCTGAGGAACGTCGCGCGGATCGAGGCCGGCGACACGATCAGCGTCTCCCGCGCCGACGGAACGACAGCGGACTTCCGCGTCCGCGAGATCGAGCAGGTGGACAAGAAGACGTTCCCCACCGACAAGGTCTACGGGAACACCACGCGCCCCGAGCTGCGCCTGATCACCTGCGGGGGAGACCTCGTGGACGGCCACCGGCCCGACAACATCATCCTTTACGCCGACCTCGTGGCGTGAGGCAGAATCGGGGCCATGACGAGCCCCGATCACCAGTCACCCGCGCCGCAGCCCCCGGAGCCCGAGTTCCCGGACCGGGTGTACCGGTCGTCGATGGCGGTCGCCGGCGGCGTTGCCCTGCTCGCCGTCATGGCATGGCTCGGCATCGACGCGATCGTCAACGGCGACGGGCGTACGCCGTGGCTGGCGCTGGCCGGGATGATCCTCGCGGTGCCGCTGGTGGTGGCCTTCACGCTGCGGCCCGCCGTCTACGCGGGCCAGGACCGGCTGCGGGTGCGCAACCCGTTCCGCGTGATCGTGGTGCCGTGGGGGCAGGTGGCCGGACTGCGCTCCGGGTACTCCAACGAGCTCTTCACCGAGGACGGGCGCAAGTTCCAGCTCTGGTCCGTCCCGGTCTCCCTGCGGGCGCGCAAGCGGGCGGCCCGGCAGGAGGCGCGCGCCACGCAGCAGCGGACCGAGGGGCGGGACGCCCGGGACCCCGCCGGCCACGGGCCCGTCCCGCGGCGCGGCGCCCCGCAGGAAGGGCCCGTGCGCGCGGCCACCGACAAGGTCATGGACGAACTGCGTGAGCTGCAGGAGAGCCGCGCCGGCGCGCCGAGTGCCCAGGGCGAGGTGAGCGTCCGCTGGGCATGGGAGATCCTCGGACCGGCGCTGGCGGGCGCGGTGGTCCTCGTGATCGTCGCCGCCATGGGGTGACCTGGGCGCTCCTGGCCGGACGGCTTCGCCGCCCGGTCCTTTCGCGTTGCCGAGGCCGGTAAGGACACGCCGGGCCGGGCCGGGACCAGTCGGCCACCGCGGTTCGGTCACGCGGTGAGCGCCACGCGTTCTTCCCGCCGCACCTGCCGCCCCCGCTGTAGCCCGCCGCACGGTGCACTCCCGCGCCTGTGGCGCCTCCTGCACGCCGCACCCCCGCGCCCGTGGCGCCTCCCGCACGCTGTGCCTCTGCGCCCGTGGATCATCCCCCGCGCTGCATCCCCGCGCCTGTGGCGCCTCCTGCACGCCGCACCCCCGCGCCCGTGGCGCCTCCCGCACGCTGTGCCTCTGCGCCCGTGGATCATCCCCCGCGCTGCATCCCCGCGCCTGTGGCTCCTCCCGCACGCCGCACCCCCGCGCCCGTGGCGCCTCCCGCACGCTGTGCCTCTGCGCCCGTGGATCATCCCCCGCGCTGCATCCCCGTGCCCGTGGCGCCTCCCGCACGCCGCACCCCCGCGCCCGTGCCCCTCGTCCGCGTGCTCGCGCCCGTCCGTCCGGCGGGTGCGGCCGATGTCGGCCCGGCCCTGGCCGTGCTCCGCTCGCCGGTGGCCGCCTGGGCGCGGCAGCGGTGGGGCAGGGGCGGCCGCGAGGGCGTCGGGGTGTCGTCGGGAGCCCGGCAGGCGGTCGCTCGGCGAGGTGGCGGGGGCGGCGCGGGACCCGGCGGCGGCTTCGCAGGCGCCCCCGGCGCCGGGTGGGCAGTCCGGCGTCCCCGGGGGTGGCTTCTGTCCGTGTCCCACAGTGCGGCCGCGCTGCGGCATCACCCGATGAGCCGCCTCCCTCCGGGTGAGGGGGCGGCCCGCCGGGTGACGTCCGGGCCGTCAGATACCCGCGGCGGCGGAGAGGTCCCCCTTGATCGCCGTCAGCAGGTCCGTCGCCTTCGCCCGGGCCGCCGCCAGGTCGGCGTGCGTCCCGACCGGCACGACGACCTCCAGGTAGCACTTGAGCTTGGGCTCGGTGCCGCTGGGGCGGACGATGACGCGGGCCCCGGTGAGGGTGTAGCGCAGGCCGTCGGTGGGCGGCAGGGTCTTCGTACCCCGGGTGAGGTCCTCCGCCTCGGTGATCGTCAGGCCGGCGAGGGACGTCGGCGGCTGCTCGCGCAGGCGGCGCATGGCGTCGGCGATCACCGAGAGGTCCTGGACGCGGACCGAGAGCTGGTCGGTGGCGTGCAGGCCGTGTTCGACGGCGATGTCGTCGAGCAGGTCGAGGAGCGTGCGGTTCTGCTCCTTCAGCTCGGAGGCGAGCTCGGTGATCAGCAGGGCGGCGGTGATGCCGTCCTTGTCGCGCACGCCCTCGGGGTCCACGCAGTAGCCGAGGGCCTCCTCGTAGCCGTAGCGCAGGTCGTCCACGCGGGCGATCCACTTGAAGCCGGTCAGGGTCTCCTCGTAGCCGAGGCCCGCCTTCTCGGCGATGCGGCCGAGGAGGGAGGAGGAGACGATCGACTCCGCGAAGGTGCCCGTCACACCGCGTGCGACGAGGTGGGCGGCGAGCAGGGCGCCGACCTCGTCACCGCGCAGCATGCGCCAGTCGGCGCCGTCCCGGACGGCCACGGCGCACCGGTCGGCGTCGGGGTCGTTGGCGATGACCAGGTCAGGGCCGGTCTCGCGGGCCTTGGCGAAGGCCAGGTCCATCGCACCGGGCTCTTCCGGGTTGGGGAAGGCGACCGTGGGGAATTCGGGGTCCGGTTCGGCCTGCTCGGCGACGAGGACAGGAGCCGGGAAGCCGGCCCGGGCGAAGGCGGCCAGGACGACGTCCTTGCCGACGCCGTGCATGGCCGTGTAGACCGTGCGGGCCGTGCGCGGGGAGGCGGGGGACAGGACCGCGTCCGTGCGGGCGAGGTAGGCGTCCAGGACCGAGTCGTCCAGGGTCTGCCAGCCCTCGGTGGGGCGGTCGACCGTGGTCAGGCTCGGGATCGCGGCGATCTCGGCGGCGATCTCGGCGTCGGCGGGCGGCACGATCTGGGAGCCGTCGCCGAGGTAGACCTTGTAGCCGTTGTCGCGGGGCGGGTTGTGGCTCGCGGTGACCTCCACGCCCGCGACCGCGCCGAGGTGCCTTATGGCGAAGGCGAGCACGGGGGTGGGCAGGGGGCGGGGCAGAACGGCCGCGCGCAGGCCGGCGCCGGTCATCACGGCGGCGGTGTCGCGGGCGAAGTCGGCCGACTTGTGGCGGGCGTCGTAGCCGATGACGACCAGGCCACCGTCCCCGCCCCGCTTCTTCAGATAGGCGGCCAGTCCGGCGGCCGCGCGAATGACGACCGAGCGGTTCATGCGCATCGGGCCGGCGCCCAGTTCGCCCCGCAGGCCGGCGGTGCCGAACTGGAGGGTGCCGGCGAAGCGGGCGGCGAGTTCCGTGACGTCGCCCGCCTCGATCAGCGCGGCGAGCTCGGCGCGGGTCTCGGGGTCCGGGTCCTCGGTGAGCCACGCGTCGGCCCGTGCCATCAGGTCGTCTTGCACGTCGGATCAACCTCTCTGGTGTTCGGTTGTGCGGTGTCCGTCCCCTGGGGCTCCCGCCCCCTGCGACCCCGCCGGGGGCCCGGCCCCCGGCGGGTGCCCGGCGCTACAGGCGGTTCAGGACCTGGGCCAGGAGGGTGCCCATGCGGGCGGCGGAGTCACGACCGGCCTGGAGCACCTCCTCGTGGTTCAGGGGCTCGCCGGTCATACCGGCGGCGAGGTTGGTGACCAGGGAGATGCCGAGCACCTCGGCGCCCGCCTCGCGGGCCGCGATGGCCTCCAGCACGGTCGACATGCCGACGAGGTCGGCGCCGATGACCCGGGCCATCCGGATCTCGGCCGGCGTCTCGTAGTGCGGGCCGGGGAACTGGGCGTAGACGCCCTCCTCCAGCGTCGGGTCGACCTCCTTGCACAGCGCGCGCAGGCGCGGGGAGTAGAGGTCCGTGAGGTCCACGAAGTTCGCGCCCACGATCGGCGACGTCGCCGTGAGGTTGATGTGGTCGCTGATCAGCACGGGCTGGCCGGGGCGCATGCCCTCGCGCAGACCGCCGCAGCCGTTGGTGAGGACCACCGTCTTGCAGCCGGCGGCGGCGGCGGTGCGTACGCCGTGCGCGACGGCGGCGACACCGCGGCCCTCGTAGTAGTGCGTGCGGCCGAGGAAGACCAGGGCGCGCTTGTCACCGATCCGGTACGAGCGGATCTTGCCGCCGTGGCCCGCGACCGCCGGCGGCGGGAAGCCGGGCAGCTCGGTGACCTGGAACTCGGCGTCGGGGGCGCCGAGGGCGTCCACGGCCGGAGCCCAGCCGGAGCCCATCACGAGGGCGACGTCGTGGGTCTCGGCGCCCGTCAGCTCCCGCAGGCGCACGGCGGCGGCGTCGGCGGCGGCACGGGGGTCGCCCTGGATGTCGTCCGGAAGAAGAGAAGCGTTCACGGGTTGAGGGTAGCCCTTTTCCGCCTACGCGCGTAGATGACGGGGCGCACGGGACGGCGATCGTTGTCTTGTCGTTTCCGACGAAGGCCCGGTCGGCCGGGGTGGACGGGGTCCGGTCGGGGCGGCCGGACTCCGTCAGCAGGGCCGCTTGCGCAGCTCCATCACGTAGTCGTGGGGGGCGCCGGCCGACTCCGCCGCGTCGGCGATCTCGCCGAGGTAGCGGGCCGAGGGCAGGCCGCCCTCGTAGCCGTTGAGGACGTACGCCCAGGCGGGCTCCTCACCGTCCAGGGTGTGGACGCGGACCCGGACCCGGCGGTAGACGTCCAGGCCGACGCCCTCCCAGCGGTCCAGCGTCTCCTCGTCCATCGCGGCGATGTCGTACAGCGCGACGAAGACCTGGGACAGCGGGTCCTCGACGATGGTCGCCAGCGCACCGCTCCAGCCCTCGGCGAGGCCCGCGTCGGCGGCGCCCTCCGGGCCGGCCGGGGGAAGCCCCCAGTGCTCGCCGCCGAAGGTCAGCCGCCACCCGTTCAGCCAGCCGGTGGCGCGCAGCGGCGAGTGGGGGGCGCGGCGGGTCATCAGCCGCGCGTCGAGATTGCCGGCGTACGCGGCGTAGAGCGACATGGGGAGAGGGTACGGCAGGCGGCACAGGCGTCACTCCGGTAACGGCCCCGCCGCTCCGCGAGCCCCCGGGCGGTGGCACCGCGACGCGTGCGGGACAATGGAGTACGTGACTCGGATCGTGATCATCGGTGGCGGACCCGGCGGATATGAAGCGGCGCTGGTCGCCGCGCAGCTCGGCGCGGAGGTGACCGTCGTCGACTGCGACGGTCTGGGCGGAGCGTCGGTGCTGACCGACTGCGTGCCGTCGAAGACCCTGATCGCCACGGCCGAGGTGATGACCACCTTCGACTCCTCGTACGAGGAGCTCGGCATCATCGTCGCCGACGACACCCCGCCCCTGGAGCAGTCCGCCCGGGTGGTCGGCGTCGACCTGGGCAAGGTGAACCGGCGTGTGAAGCGCCTCGCGCTCGCCCAGTCGCACGACATCACCGCCTCCGTCACCCGGGCCGGCGCCCGGGTCATGCGCGGCCGGGGCCGGCTGGACGGCGGGCAGTCGCTCGACGGCTCCCGCAAGGTCGTCGTGTCCGTCGCCGACGGCACCGAGGAGACCCTCACCGCCGACGCCGTGCTCATCGCCACCGGCGGCCACCCGCGCGAGCTGCCCGACGCCCAGCCGGACGGCGAGCGCATCCTGAACTGGACCCAGGTGTACGACCTGACCGAGTTGCCCGAGGAACTCATCGTGGTCGGCTCCGGTGTCACCGGCGCCGAGTTCGCCGGCGCCTACCAGGCCCTCGGGTCGCGGGTCACCCTCGTCTCCTCCCGGGACCGCGTGCTGCCCGGCGAGGACCCGGACGCCGCCGCCGTCCTGGAGGACGTCTTCCGCCGCCGCGGCATGAACGTCATGGCCCGCTCCCGCGCCCAGTCCGCCAAGCGGGTCGGCGACCGGGTCGAGGTCACCCTGGCCGACGGCCGGGTCATCACCGGCAGCCACTGCCTCATGGCCGTCGGCGCCATCCCCAACAGCGAGGGCCTCGGCCTGGAGGAGGCCGGCGTCAGGCTCCGCGACTCCGGCCACATCTGGACCGACCGCGTCTCGCGCACCACGGCCCCGAACGTGTACGCGGCAGGTGACGTCACCGGCGTCTTCGCCCTCGCCTCGGTCGCCGCGATGCAGGGACGCATCGCCATGTACCACTTCCTGGGTGACGCGGTGGCCCCGCTGAACCTGAAGACGGTCTCGTCGAACGTTTTCACCGACCCGGAGATCGCCACCGTCGGCTACACCCAGGCCGACGTCGAGGCCGGCAAGATCGACGCCCGGGTGGTGAAGCTGCCGCTGCTGCGCAACCCGCGCGCCAAGATGCAGGGCATCCGGGACGGCTTCGTCAAGATCTTCTGCCGTCCGGGCACCGGGATCGTGGTCGGCGGTGTGGTCGTGGCGCCGCGCGCCTCGGAACTGATCCACCCCATCTCGATCGCCGTCGACAACAATCTGACGGTCGAACAGATCGCGAACGCGTTCACCGTGTACCCGTCCCTGTCGGGCTCGATCGCCGAAGTGGCACGTCAACTGCACACCAGGAAGACCGCTGGGGAGATCTGACCCCCTATACCACTTCCCGCCCCGCTGTGCGAACAATTTCTGTTATTCAGTGCAAACAGCTGAACGCAGTCGGTCGTTGGGGTTACTGTCAGTTTCGTGTTCGCTGCAGAACGTCGCCAATTGATCCTCGAAATGGTGCGGGCGAACGGGGCCGTGTCGCTCCGTGAGCTCGCCCGCGTCGTCCAGACCTCCGAAGTGACCGTACGGCGGGACGTGCGCGCACTGGAGGCAGAAGGACTCCTCGACCGCCGGCACGGCGGTGCGGTACTGCCGGGCGGGTTCACGCGGGAGTCCGGCTTTCCGCAGAAATCGCATCTCGCGACCGCCGAGAAGACGGCCATCGCCGACCTCGCCGCGAACTTCGTGGAGGAGGGGGAGGCCATCGTCGTCGGGGCGGGGACCACCACCCAGGAGCTGGCCCGCCGGCTCGCCCGGGTGCCCGGACTCACCGTCGTCACCAACTCCCTGCTCGTCGCCCAGGCGCTGGCCCACGCGAACCGGGTCGAGGTCGTGATGACCGGCGGCACGCTGCGCGGGTCCAACTACGCCCTCGTCGGCAGCGGCGCCGAACAGTCCCTCCAGGGGCTGCGGGTGTCCCGGGCCTTCATCTCCGGCAGTGGGCTGACCGCCGAGCGCGGGCTGTCCACGTCGAACATGCTCTCCGCGTCCGTCGACCGGGCGCTGGTGCAGGCCGCCGCCGAGGTCGTGGTCCTGGCCGACCACACCAAGCTCGGCACCGACACGATGTTCCAGACGGTGCCGACGGACCTGATCACCCGGCTGGTCACGGACGAGCCGCCGGCCCATGACGACCGGGCCCAGACGGAACTCCAGGCGCTCGCGGACCAGGGCGTGCAGATCGCCGTGGCGGGAGCCTCGGGAAACGGTGAGCCCGCCGGGCGGCAGCAGCGCAGGGACGTGGCCCTGCCCGCGCCGCGCCGGGTGCCCTCGGGGCTGCGGTCGGCGCCGGTGATGGGGGACCCGGGGGCGGGCGCCGAGCGGGCGCGCGTCGCCGACCTGCGGCGGCGGTAGCCGCCGGTTGCCTCCGGCGGTGCGGGGACGCCGCGGATGCGTGGGGTTCGGTCTGCGGGTGCGGGTGCGGGTGCGGGTGCGGGTGCGGGTGCGTGGGTGGCTGGTCGCGCAGTTCCCCGCGCCCCTGGTGCGCAGTTCCCCGCGCCCCTGATGCGCGGTTCCCCGCGCCCCTATGCGCGGTTCCCCGCGCCCCTTGGGACGTGGGCACGGGGAACCTCGGGCGCGCAGGTCAGTCCTTGATCTCGCAGATCGCCGCGCCCGACGTGAGGGAGGCGCCGACCTCGGCCGACAGGCCCTTCACGGTGCCGGCCTTGTGGGCGTTCAGGGGCTGCTCCATCTTCATGGCCTCCAGGACGACGACCAGGTCGCCCTCCTTGACCTCCTGGCCCTCCTCCACGGCCACCTTGACGATGGTGCCCTGCATGGGGGACGTGAGGGTGTCACCGGACGCCACCGGCCCGGACTTCTTCGCCGCGCGACGCTTCGGCTTGGCGCCCGCGGCGAGGCCGGTACGGGCCAGGGTCATGCCCAGCGAGGCCGGGAGGGAGACCTCCAGGCGCTTGCCGCCGACCTCGACGACGACCGTCTCACGGCCCGCGTCCTCGTCCGCCTCGGCGTCGGCGGGGGCGGCGAAGGGCTTGATCTCGTTGACGAACTCGGTCTCGATCCAGCGGGTGAAGATCGTGAACGGGCCCTCCTTGCCGTGCACCTCGGGGGCGAACGCCGGGTCCGTCACGACCGCGCGGTGGAACGGGAGCGCGGTGGCCATGCCCTCGACCTGGAACTCCGCCAGGGCGCGGGCGGCGCGCTGCAGCGCCTGCTGCCGGGTGGCGCCGGTGACGATCAGCTTGGCCAGCAGGGAGTCCCAGGCCGGGCCGATCACGCTGCCGGACTCCACGCCCGCGTCCAGGCGGACGCCCGGACCCGACGGCGGGCTGAAGAGGGTCACGGTGCCGGGGGCGGGCAGGAAGCCCCGGCCCGGGTCCTCGCCGTTGATGCGGAACTCGAACGAGTGACCCCGGATGGCGGGGTCGCCGTAGCCCAGCTCCTCGCCGTCGGCGATGCGGAACATCTCGCGGACCAGGTCGATGCCGGTGACCTCCTCGGTGACCGGGTGCTCCACCTGGAGACGGGTGTTGACCTCCAGGAAGGAGATCGTGCCGTCGTTGCCGACGAGGAACTCGACGGTGCCCGCACCGACGTAGCCGGCCTCCTTGAGGATGGCCTTGGAGGCGCGGTACAGCTCGGCCATCTGCTCGTCGGACAGGAACGGCGCCGGGGCCTCCTCGACCAGCTTCTGGTGGCGGCGCTGCAGCGAGCAGTCGCGCGTCGAGACGACGACCACGTTGCCGTGCTGGTCGGCGAGGCACTGGGTCTCGACGTGGCGCGGCTTGTCGAGGTAGCGCTCGACGAAGCACTCGCCGCGGCCGAAGGCGGCGACCGCCTCGCGGACGGCCGAGTCGTACAGCTCCGGCACCTCGTCGAGGGTGCGGGCGACCTTCAGGCCGCGACCGCCGCCACCGAAGGCGGCCTTGATCGCGATCGGCAGGCCGTGCTCCTCGGCGAAGGCGACGACCTCGTCGGCGCCGGAGACCGGGTCGGGCGTGCCGGCCACCAGCGGGGCACCGGCCCGCTGGGCGATGTGCCGGGCGGCGACCTTGTCGCCGAGGTCCCGGATGGCCTGCGGCGGCGGGCCGATCCAGATCAGACCCGCGTCCAGGACCGCCTGCGCGAACTCGGCGTTCTCCGAGAGGAAGCCGTATCCCGGATGGACGGCGTCCGCACCGGACTCACGGGCGGCGTTGAGCACCTTCCCGATGTCGAGATAGCTGGTCGCCGGGGTGTCACCGCCCAGGGCGAACGCCTCATCCGCGGCGCGGACATGCAGAGCGTCCCGGTCCGGGTCGGCGTAGACGGCAACGCTCGCGATACCGGCATCCCGGCAGGCCCGGGCCACGCGGACAGCGATTTCGCCACGGTTGGCGATGAGCACCTTGCGCACGATTGAGGCTCCCTCCTTGAAACAAGCCGAGTTTAGGGACTGCCGACACGGCACCACGAGGCGTCCCCAAAGGTGAGCTTGCCCACACGGAGCGTGATGCGAGGCCCGCTCGACCCGTGAAATCCCTTGTAGCACGGCGGTGCGCGGGACTCCTCGGGGAAACCCTAGCCCCCCGATGTGGTCAAGGTCTCTGTGAGGGCGTGCTGCGGCCCACTCTGTTTCTTTGTGGAGTCCCTACGAACGGCCCAATGATTCTTTGCCCGCCGCAGGACTCTTGTCCCTGGGTTTACCCGTTAGTAGCGTTCGCGATGTCCCGAACGTACCGGGGGTGCTCGGACTACCGCTCGAAGAGCGATCGAAAGTGGGTGGGGACCGGATGCTGCGCAGGCCGGTGGCTTGGATCCTGGCGGTCGTCCTCCTCGCGGAGGCGTTCGGCATCGCGGCGGTCAACTGGATCCTGGGGGTCCTGGTGGACCGCCAGCACATGTCGCTGGCCGGCCTGGACCCCGATGTGATGGCCACCTCCTCGAAGGCCGGCGGGATCGTCTTCGGCCTGTACTTCGTGGTGTGCGCGGTGGTGGCCGCGGTGGTCGGCGCACGGGATCGCGCGCCGGCCGGCTTCGGGCGTGTCGTGCTCATCAGCGCGGCGGTCACCCACGGCCTGCTGGCCGCCTTCGCCTGGGGCCTGGTCGGCTGGCCGGCCTTCCTGTGCCTGGTGGCCGTGCTCGGGCTGATCGTGCTGCTGCTGATGACCTACGACGCCGACGGCGGGGACCCGGCCGGCACGGCGTCCTCGGACACCGTGCCCTCGGCAGGGGACGGCGGCGCCCCGGTCACGCCTCCGGCCGCGCCCACAACTCCGTGATGCCCACGCCCAGCTGCCCGAGCAGCCGGCGCACGAGCGGAAGACTGATGCCGATGACGTTGCCGTGGTCGCCGTCGATGCCGTCGATGAACGGCGCCGAGCGGCCGTCCAGGGTGAACGCGCCGGCGACGTGGAGAGGCTCGCCCGAGGCCACGTACGCGGCGATCTCGTCGTCGGTGGGCTCCCCGAAGTGGACCACCGTGGACGCCGTGGCCGAGGCGTAGCGCCCGCTCACGGTGTCGTACACGCAGTGGCCGGTCTGCAGGGTGCCGGCGCGGCCGCGCATCGCCTTCCAGCGGGCGGTCGCCTCCTCGGCGTCGGCGGGCTTGCCGAGGGCCTGGCCGTCCAGGTCGAGGACCGAGTCGCAGCCGATCACCAGCGCGCCCTTGATCTCCGGCTTGGCGGCCACCACGGAGGCCTTCGCCTCGGCGAGCGCGAGCGCCAGCTCGGCCGGGGACGGGGCGTGCACCGCGTCCTCGTCGACTCCGCTGACGATGACCTCCGGATCGAGCCCCGCCTGCCGGAGCAGACCGAGCCGGGCGGGGGAGGCGGAGGCGAGGACGAGGTGCCTGCGGCGCTGAGCGGTCATGCGATCAGGTTAGTCACCCGACGGTGCCGGGCTCACCTCAGGCCGGCGACGAGCATGGCCACGACCATGGCCAACGCGAGGAACGTGCCCAGCCTGCGCAGCATGTTCTGCATGTCGCGGAGCTCTTCGGGCGGTTCGTTCTCGGGGTCGGACCACAGCATGGGTCCAGGGTGCGGGGACCGGGCGGCCGGCGCCTGAGTACGTGTACTCAAAGTGCCGGTGCCCGCCGGCCGGTCGCGCCGTTCCCCGCGCCCCGGTATGCCGGGCTCAGCCCGGCCAGTAGGTGCGGGCCCACGTCCTCGGCCCCGGCTGCGGCAGCCGGTGTGCCGCGATGCGGGCCGGGTCGGACCAGGAGTCCCGTTCCGTGGGGGCGCCGGGCGGCACGGAGGCGGCCGCCGCGGCGCGGGCCCTGACCACCGCCAGGGCGGCGGCCAGCTCCTCGGGGGTCGGGTTGCCCCGTACGACCTTGATGGTCACAGCGGCTCCTTAGAGGGGGATGTTGCCGTGCTTCTTCGGAGGCAGGGATTCCCGCTTGGTGCGCAGCTGACGCAGGCCGCGCACGATGTGCCGGCGGGTGTCCGACGGCATCACCACGGCGTCGATGTAACCGCGCTCGGCCGCCGTGTACGGGTTGAGGAGGGCGTCCTCGTACTCCCGGATCAGGCGGGCGCGGGTGGCCTCGCCGTCTCCGGATTCCTCCGCTTCGGCGATGGTGCGGCGGTGCAGGATGTTGACGGCGCCCTGCGCGCCCATCACGGCGATCTGGGCGGTGGGCCAGGCGAGGTTGAGGTCGGCGCCCAGGTGCTTGGAGCCCATGACGTCGTAGGCGCCGCCGAAGGCCTTGCGGGTGATGAGCGTGATCAGTGGGACCGTGGCCTCGGCGTAGGCGTAGATCAGCTTGGCGCCGCGGCGGATGATGCCGTCGTGTTCCTGTCCGACGCCGGGCAGGAAGCCGGGGACGTCGACGAAGGTGATCACCGGGACGTTGAAGGCGTCGCAGGTCCGCACGAACCGCGCGGCCTTCTCGCTGGCGTGGATGTCCAGGCAGCCGGCGAACTGCAGGGGCTGGTTGGCGACGATGCCGACCGGGTGGCCCTCGACACGGCCGAAGCCGGTGAGGATGTTCGGCGCGAACAGCGGCTGCGTCTCGAAGAACTCGGCGTCGTCCAGGACGTGTTCGATCACCGTGTGCATGTCGTACGGCTGGTTCGCGCTGTCCGGCACCAGGGTGTCCAGCTCGCGGTCCTCGTCGGAGACGGCGAGGTCGGCCTCCTCGGGGAAGGCCGGCGGCTCCGAGAGGTTGTTCGACGGCAGGTAGCTCAGCAGCTGCTTGACGTACTCGATGGCGTCCTTCTCGTCGCCGGCCATGTGGTGGGCGACGCCGGAGTTGGTGTTGTGGGTGCGGGCGCCGCCCAGCTCCTCGAAGCCGACGTCCTCGCCGGTGACGGTCTTGATGACGTCCGGGCCGGTGATGAACATGTGCGAGGTCTGGTCGACCATGACCGTGAAGTCGGTGATGGCCGGCGAGTAGACCGCGCCGCCCGCGCACGGGCCGACGACCAGGCTGATCTGCGGGATCACGCCCGACGCGTGGGTGTTGCGGCGGAAGATCTCGCCGTACGCGCCGAGCGAGGCCACGCCCTCCTGGATGCGGGCGCCGCCGGAGTCGTTGATGCCGATGACCGGGCAGCCGGTCTTCAGGGCGAAGTCCATGACCTTGCAGATCTTCTGCCCGTACGTCTCGCCGAGGGCGCCGCCGAAGACGGTGAAGTCCTGGGAGAAGACCGCGACGGGGCGGCCGTCGACCGTGCCGTATCCGGTGACGACACCGTCGCCGTACGGACGGTTCTTCTCCAGGCCGAAGTTGGTGGAGCGGTGGCGGGCGAACTCGTCCAGCTCGACGAAGGAACCTTCGTCCAGCAGCAGGTCGATCCGCTCACGCGCCGTCAACTTGCCCTTGGCATGCTGCTTTTCCACGGCGCGGGCGGAGCCGGCGTGCGTCGCCTCCTCGATGCGGCGCTGGAGATCCGCGAGCTTCCCCGCGGTCGTGTGGATGTCGATCTCTTCCGGCTCGGACATCGGGATGCGGCTCCCTGCCTGCTCAAAAGGGGGGACGGTTACTCATCCGTAGAGTAGTGGCGGGTCAATGAGTCGGCGATGCGGCGTTTCCCACACCTAATCTGGCTTGCATGACGCCGCGAGATACAGCAGACACGAACAGCGACGGCCCGTGGTCCGACCTGGACCGGCCGCCCCTCAACGCCCCGGCGCTGCGCCGGGGACTGGTCCGGGAGGGCGGCCTGTGGACCGGCGTGGAACTGGTCCGCGCCACCGGCTCCACCAACAGCGACCTGGTCGGCCTCGCCGCCGCCGGGAAGGCCGCCGAGGGCACGGTCCTGGTCGCCGAGGAGCAGACGGCGGGCCGGGGGCGCCTGGACCGCCGGTGGACGGCCCCGCCGCGTTCGGGCCTGTTCTTCTCGGTACTGCTGCGTCCGGCGGAGGTGCCCGTCGACCGGTGGGGGTGGCTGCCCCTGCTGACCGGCGTGGCGGTGGCGACGGGGCTGTCCCGGGCGGCCGGCGTGGACACCGCGCTGAAGTGGCCGAACGACCTGCTGGTCACCGTCGGCGGCGAGGAGCGCAAGGCCGGCGGCATCCTCGCGGAGCGGGCCGGCGACGACGGTGTGGTCATCGGGGTGGGCGTCAACGTCTCCCTGCGCGCCGAGGAACTGCCCGTGCCGCAGGCCGGGTCGCTGGCGCTGGCCGGCGCGGTGAGCACGGACCGGGATCCGCTGCTGCGGGCGGTGCTGCGGTCGCTGGAGGAGTGGTACGGGCGCTGGCGCTCGGCGGAGGGCGACGCGGGCGTCTGCGGCCTTCAGGAGACCTACGTCGCCGGGTGCGCCACGCTGGGGCGCGTGGTGCGGGCCGAGCTGCCCGGGGACCGCTCCGTGGTCGGCGAGGCGGTGGCCGTGGACGGGGACGGACGCCTGGTGATCGTGAACGAGGCGGGGGTACGGGAGGCCGTCGGGGCCGGGGACATCGTGCACCTGCGGTCGGCGTGACGGGTCGCGCCCGGGGGTGCGGGGACCCGCGCGACCGGCCACCGGCGGCCCGCCCCCCCCGGAAACGGGCCGTGCTCCCCGCACTCCCCGCGCTCCCCGCACACCGCCCGCGACCACCGAGTAACCCCCGGTCAGCTCACTCCCCGGCCCCACCCGACGGAGTGAGCTGGCGCACACCTGCCGTAGAGTTGAGGCCGGTCGGTACCCGACCGCGGTAGATCGGAAGGGCAGCAGGCGTGACCGTCGACGACACGGGCTCCGGCGCGGACGCAAGCGGCCGAGTGGACCCCCACGTCACTGACACCGGCGAGGATCCGCTCGCCCTGCGCCTCGAACAGCTCATCCTGGGCGCCGAGCGCCGCTACACCCCGTTCCAGGCGGCCCGCAGCGCCGGTGTCTCCATGGAACTGGCCTCCCGCTTCTGGCGGGCCATGGGTTTCGCGGACATCGGCCAGGCGAAGGCCCTGACCGAGGCCGACGTGCTCGCGCTGCGCCGCCTGGCCGGTCTGGTCGAGGCGGGCCTGCTCAGCGAGGCGATGGCGGTGCAGGTGGCCCGGTCCACCGGCCAGACCACCGCCCGTCTGGCCGAATGGCAGATCGACTCTTTCCTGGAGGGGCTGACCGAGCCGCCCGAGCCCGGCATGACCCGCACCGAGGTGACGTATCCGATCGTCGAGCTGTTGCTGCCGGAGCTGGAGGAGTTCCTGGTCTACGTCTGGCGCCGCCAGCTCGCCGCCTCGGCCGGCCGGGTCGTGCAGACCGGCGACGACGAGGAGATGGTCGACCGCCGTCTGGCCGTCGGCTTCGCCGACCTCGTCGGGTTCACCAGGCTGACCCGGCGCATGGAGGAGGAGGAGCTCGGCGAGCTGGTCGAGGCGTTCGAGACCACCGCCGCCGACCTGGTGGCCGCACACGGCGGCCGGCTGATCAAGACCCTGGGCGACGAGGTGCTCTACGCGGCCGACGACGCGGGCATCGCCGCGGAGATCGGGCTGCGGCTCATCGAGACGATGGCCAACGACGAGACCATGCCGGAGCTGCGCGTCGGCATGGCGTTCGGCACGGTCACCACCCGGATGGGCGATGTCTTCGGCACCACGGTGAACCTCGCCTCCCGCCTCACCTCGATAGCCCCCCGCGACGCCGTGCTGGTCGACAGCGCCTTCGCCGAGGAGCTGACCCGCACCGGCGAGGCCCCCGCCTCCGAGGCGGAGGCGGCCGAGGCGGCGGCCGCCGCGGAGAAGGAGGGCGAGGACCCGCCGGCCTACCGCTTCGCGCTGCAGCCGATGTGGCAGCGCCCGGTGCGTGGCCTGGGTGTGGTCGAGCCCTGGCTGCTGAACCGCCGCGACGGCGACGCCGGCTGACTCCACCGCGCTCCGCGGGGTGCGCCGCCCGGCCGTTGCCGGGCCGCGCCGTGCGCCGGGGTCACGGCAGGTCGACGCACAGCCCGATGGCCGGCACGCACAGGCCGGGCATGCTCGGCTCCGGGGCGGGCGACGTCGTGCCGGTGCCGGTGCCGGTGCCGGTGCCCGAGCCGGGGGCGGAGGTGGAGGTGGCCGGAGCGGCGGTGTCCGCGCTCCCGCCGGACGCGTCGGGCGGACTCGTGGCGCCGGAGTCCGCCGAGCCGCGCGGGGCGCCGTCGTCCGGTGCCACCCCCGGGGCCTCCGACGCGACCGGCACCGATTCGCGTCCCGGCGTCCTCGGCGCCGACGGTGTCGCGGCGGCGCCCGCAGCGCCCGTCGGGGACGTGGCCGCGGGGCTGGGGGGCGCGTGCTTCGGCACGGCCGGGGCGGTCGCGGCGGTGTGGGTCGCGCGTTCGGTTCCGGTGGCCGCGCCCTGGTCCGGGTACGACGGGCCGGCCTCGGCGGTGCCGAGGCCGCCGACCCCCGAGTGCGGAGTCAGCCGTACGAGGCTCAGCACCCCGGCCGCCACGACGAGACCGCCGGCCGCGAGAAGCAGCTTGCGGGGCCGGGGGCGGCGGTGCCGGCCGCGCGGACCCCACAGCCGTGCGGCACCGGGGCCGGCGAGGGCCGGCTCCGCCGGGGTCCGGCCTCCGGTGCGGCCGGAAGTGTCCGGGTGGCGGTCGGTGCCGCTCACCGTGCTCGTCGCCGTGCTGGTCGGCGTGTTCGTCATCGTGTTGCCTCCCCGATGCGTTCGCGCCCCCGATACGCCGTGGCGGACGCACGTTATGCGCTCCCCCGGGCGAGGAGCCCGGAGTGCGCAGAAATGTTCACTCGAACGGGTAGTCGGGCGGCGTTCCGGGAACTTCCGGACCAATCGTCTGCTCTGCGGCCGGTGGGCCCGGCTCCTTCCCCCGGGCGGGGCCGGGCTGCGATGATCGGGCCCGTCGAAGTTGTTAACCCGCGTTAACCGGAGGGTGTCTTGAGCGAGGAGCGGTTCGGGGAGTTCGTCCTGGTGCGGCGGCACGGTGACGGGGACGTCGGACATGTGGCGGAGCTGGCCCTCGACCGGCCGAAGGCCATGAACGCCGTGTCGAGCGAGATGGCCCGGTCGATCGCGGCCGCCTGTGCCGCGCTGGGCGCGGACCGCGACGTCCGGGTCGTCGTGCTGACCTCCACCCACGAGCGGGCGTTCTGCGTGGGCGCCGACCTCAAGGAGCGGAACTCCTTCAGCGACGCGGAGCTGGTGCGGCAGCGGCCGGTGGCCCGTGCCGCGTATACCGGGGTGCTGGAGCTGCCGGTGCCGACGGTGGCGGCGGTGCACGGGTACGCGCTGGGCGGCGGTTTCGAGCTGGCGCTGTCCTGCGACGTGATCGTCGCTGACCCCACGGCCGTGGTGGGGCTCCCGGAGGTCTCGGTGGGCGTCATCCCGGGCGGCGGGGGTACGCAGCTGCTGCCCCGGCGGGTCGGGGCCGCGCGCGCCGCCGAGCTGATCTTCTCGGCGCGGCGGGTCGAGGCGGCGGAGGCCCGGGAGCTGGGGCTCGTCGACGTTCTGACCGGTGCGGGGCAGGACCGGGCGGAGGCGCTGGCGATGGCGGCACGGATGGCCGGGAACTCGCCGGTCGGACTGCGCGCCGCCAAGCGGGCCCTGCGCCTGGGCCAGGGGCTGGACCTGCGGGCCGGCCTGGAGGTCGAGGACGCGGCCTGGCGTTCCGTCGCGTTCTCCGGGGACCGCGCGGAGGGTGTCGCCGCCTTCAACGAGAAGCGGAAGCCTGTCTGGCCGGGAGAGTAGGTCCGCGAGCGCAGGTCCGGGGAGCGGGGCCGGAGGTGCGGGGCCGGAGGTGCGGGGCCGGAGGTGCGGGGCCGGAGGGGCGGGGCCGGAGGGGCAGGGTCGGGGGGCAGGGCCGGGTGGTGAGCGGGGCGGGGCGAGGCGGGGGGAGTGGGCCGGGGGAGCGGGTGATCCACCGCCCGGCCGGCCGTGTCGCCCCGCCGCCGAGGGCGCGCGAACGGCCGGACTCTCCCCCGTGCGCCACACCCACCGTCCCTTTTCGGCCTGAATATCCCTAGCCTGGATGAATGGGTGAGGACAGACGCCTCGCGGCCGTGGTCGCGCTGGCGCAAGGGATGGCGGCGGCGCACACCCCCCGGGAGTCCTGGCGCGCGGCGGCGCTCGGCGCCTGCCGTGCGCTGGCCGGGAGCTTCGCGGCGCTGTCCGTGTGGGAGCGCGACCTGGGCTGTCTGCGTGTTCTGGTCAACGTGGGCGACCGTGCCCCCGACGAGGCGGAGTTCCCGGAGAACGAGGCCTACCCCGTCCACCGCTTCCCGGAGATCACCGAGTTCCTGCACGAGCGCTGGGCGGCCGGCGGCGAGCCGAACGCCTGGGTGGAGACCGCCGACGGCCCGGATCCGGCCGCCGGGGACCCCGGGTTCTGCCACCAGCGGGTGGCGGCGCTGCGCCGCCGCAACCGGGGGTCGTGCGTGGTCGCCCCGGTCGTGCTGCACGGCCGGGCCTGGGGCGAGCTGTATGTCGCCCGCTCCACCGGCGCTCCCGTCTTCGACCGCGCCGACGCGGACTTCGCCACCGTCCTCGCCTCGGTCGTCGCCGCCGGCCTCGCGCAGACCGAGCGGCTGGAGGAGGCCCGCCGGCTGGCCTTCACCGACTCCCTCACCGGCCTGGCCAACCGCCGCGCGGTCGACTCCCGGCTGGACGAGGCGGTGGACCGGCACCGCCGGGAGGGCGCCGTGGTCAGCCTGGTCGTCTGCGACCTGAACGGGCTCAAGCGGGTCAACGACACCCTCGGGCACGCCGTCGGCGACCGGCTGCTGGAGCGCTTCGGGTCGGTGCTGTCGCTGTGCGGCGCGATGCTGCCCGGCGCGCTGGCCGCCCGCCTCGGCGGCGACGAGTTCTGCCTGCTGGCCGTCGGCCCGCCCGCCGACGACGTCGTGAAGGTGGCCGACGAGCTGTGCCGCCGCGCCGCCGAACTGGCCCTCGGCGAGGGGGTGGCCTGCGGGGTCGCGTCGACCGGCGACCCCGTCGGCCCCGTGGGCTCGGCCCGCCGGCTGTTCCGGCTCGCCGACGCCGCGCAGTACCGCGCCAAGGCCGAGCGTTCGGCCCGGCCGGTGGTGGCCGGGCGTGAGGGCCCCGAGGACCCGGTCGTACGCCTGGCGGACGCGGAGCCCTCCGAGGAGGACGGCGCGGTGGAGCGCCGGCGGTTCCGGGGGCGGCGGTAAGGGGCGCTCCAGTACCCCACTAGTGACATCTTGGAATTCACTGCGTACGCTCCTGAATATGGATATGCACACTGTGGTGGACGGCGACGGCGCGAAGCGCGGCCCTGACAAGGTGGTGCTGGGTGACGGGCGGGCGTACGGGGTCACCGCCGCCGACGTCCTCGCCGTGGCGCGCGGCGGCGCCCGGGTCGAGCTCTCCGCCGAGGCCGTGGCCGCCCTCGCCGCGGCCCGCGAGATCGTCGACGCCCTGGCGGCCAAGCCCGATCCCGTCTACGGCGTCTCCACCGGTTTCGGCGCCCTCGCCACCCGGCACATCAGCCAGGAACTCCGCACCCAGCTGCAGCGCAACATCGTCCGCTCGCACGCCGCCGGCATGGGCCCGCGCGTCGAGCGCGAGGTCGTACGGGCCCTGATGTTCCTGCGCCTGAAGACCGTCTGCTCGGGGCACACCGGTGTCCGTCCCGAGGTGGCGCGGACCATGGCCGACATCCTCAACGCCGGGATCACCCCCGTCGTCCACGAGTACGGCTCGCTCGGCTGCTCCGGTGACCTCGCGCCGCTGTCCCACTGCGCGCTGACGCTGATGGGCGAGGGCGAGGCCGAGGGCCCCGACGGCGTCGTACGGCCCGCCGCCGAACTGCTCGCCGAGCACGGCATCGCCCCCGTGGAACTGCGTGAGAAGGAGGGCCTCGCCCTCCTCAACGGCACCGACGGCATGCTCGGCATGCTGGTCATGGCCCTCGCCGACCTGGACACCCTCTACAAGTCCGCCGACATCACCGCCGCCCTGTCGCTGGAGGCGCTGCTCGGCACGGACAAGGTCCTCGCGCCCGAGCTGCACGCCATCCGCCCCCACCCCGGGCAGGGCGACGCCGCCGCCAACATGCTCGCCGTGCTGAAGGGCTCCGGTCTCACCGGGCACCACCAGGACGACGCCCCCCGCGTCCAGGACGCCTACTCGGTGCGCTGTGCCCCGCAGGTCGCCGGCGCGGGCCGGGACACCATGGCCCACGCGAGGCTCGTCGCCGAGCGCGAGCTGGCCGCGGCCGTCGACAACCCCGTCGTGCTGCCCGGGGACGGCTCCGACGGCTTCGCCGGGGGAGGGCGCGTGGAGTCCAACGGCAACTTCCACGGCGCCCCGGTCGCCTACGTCCTCGACTTCCTCGCCATCGCCGCCGCAGACCTGGCCTCCATCGCCGAGCGCCGCACCGACCGGCTGCTCGACAAGAACCGCAGCCACGGACTCCCGCCGTTCCTCGCGGACGACGCCGGCGTGGACTCGGGGCTGATGATCGCCCAGTACACGCAGGCGGCGCTGGTCAGCGAGTTGAAGAGGCTCGCCGTCCCCGCCTCCGCGGACTCGATCCCGTCCTCCGCCATGCAGGAGGACCACGTCTCCATGGGCTGGTCGGCCGCGCGCAAGCTGCGCACCGCCGTCGACAACCTCACCCGGGTGATCGCCGTCGAGCTGTACGCCGCCACCCGCGCCGTCGAGCTGCGGGAGGGGCTGACCCCGGCCCCGGCCACCCGCGCGGTCATCGACGCGGCCCGCGAGGCCGGCGTCGGGGGCCCCGGCCCGGACCGCTTCCTCGCCCCCGACCTGGCGGCGGCCGACGCCTTCGTGCGCGACGGCCGGCTGGTCGCCGCCGCCGAGACGGTCACCGGCCCGCTGCGCTGACCGGCGCCGCGACGCCGAGGAGCCCCGCCGTGGTCCACACGGCGGGGCTCCTCGGGTCAGCGGGTCACTTCAGCCTGGCGAGCTGCGCCTGCACCACCGCGGCCGGGACCTCGGCGGCCTTGCCGCCGGTCAGCGCGGTGAAGTCCGCCGTGTAGAAGGTGGCGATGGTGTTGCCCTTGCGCACCACCTGGGTGTGGAAGGTGGCGGTGCCGTCACCGTCCATGTCGACGTCCTCGGCGAACCCCACCGACTCGTCGCCGCCGGCGGCGCCCTCGATCTCGGCGACCTTGGTGACCTTCGAGTTCTCCCCGTCGGCGGTGACGCCGTACCCGCCGGAGCAGGCCTTGACGCCGTCCGACACCGCCTTCATGGCCTTCTCGGCGCCGTCGCCCTCGTAGGACGACAGGCCGACGAAGGTGATGTTGATCTTGAAGGCGTTCTCGATGTCCGCTTCGCTGACGTCCTCCAGGGACGTCGGCGCGCCGGAGGGCTTCTTGTCCTCCGTCAGGGAGTTGCTCGCGTTCGCGCCGGTGTCGCCCGGCGCGAGGCCGCCGGTGGCCCAGGCGAGCGGGTCGCAGGCGGGCTTGTCGGTCTTCACGTCCTTCTTGGACTTCGGCAGCAGGTCGTCACCCGAGTCGACCTTGTACCCGCTGACCGCGCCCTGCGCGAGCAGGAGCTTCTCCAGCTCCGCCGACGTCAGCGCCTTCGCCGCCGGTGCCGAGGAGGAGGCGGAACTCCCGGTGTCCTTGGCGCCGTCCTCGGCGTCGTCGGACGATCCGCCCGAGCATCCCGTGATGAGCGCGAGCGACAGCGCGCCCACAGCGGCCGTGGCGCACAGCCGCGCCCCCGTTGATCTGTTCATGCGATGACTATGAAGATTCCGTCAAGGGGGCGTCAAGTCAGTTCAAAAACCCAGGCGTTCCCGGCGAACGGAATACACCACGAATCCCGCCCCCAGGGCGAGCAGAGTCGTCCCGCCCACCACGTACGGGGTGGTGTCGAAGCTTCCGGTGTCGGCGAGGAGGGTGCCGTCACCGGCCCCGCCGCTCTCCCGGACGCCGGTGGAGGTGGGGCGCGCCTGGGTGGTGACCAGGCTCGTGACCTGCGTGTTCGTGGCGGAGGTGGGGGTGGTGGCGTCCTGGGTCGCGTTGGCCGAGGGGACGAACCACAGGGCGCACAGCAGCGTCCCCGCGGCGGTGGCGGTCAGCAGTGGACGGCGAGCGGATGACACGGAAGATCGATCCCCTTGTGGCGCTGGCGAATTGGCCGTGTCCGCAGATGTTAGTGAAAGTCGCGGGTCACGGGAAAGTCACGGGGGCGAAGAGCTTTACGCTCCCGGCATGAGCACTGAAGAGACATCGCGTTTTGTGCGGCTTCGGGTGGAACTGGTCCTCGAAGTCGAGGACGCGAACGCCCTCACCGAGGCCGCCCTGCGGCGCATCGCCGAGGACGCCGAGGAGACCGGTGACTCCGGTGACATCCGGAACGCGGGGACGGCGGACGACGAGCGCGGGCAGGCCGAGAGCACTGTGACGGAGGACACCGCCGAGGCGCTGGCGTATCTCGTCGATCCCTTCGACCTGGTCAGCGAGGTCCCGGGGGTGGAACTCCAGCAGGCGTCCTGGTCGAGCGAGCGGATCGAGTACGACCCGGATTCGCCGGACTGGGATCTCGACGAGGATGATGTCGACGAAGACGACACCGAGGGCGGCACCGGTTGACCGGTCGTGGTCAATTCGTGACCCCGGACGGCAACCGCCGTCCGGGGTCACGTCGTCTCATACGACGCAACCACCGACCACCGCACCCGCCGCCCCCGTGACGGACGTGGTGTGCCCCACACATGCGCGCTATGTGGAACGGGAGAAACCGGTCGTAGCGTTGAAGACCTTGACGGGGACTCTCGGGGTATCGGGAATCGGCAGTGATGGAGAAGCGTGTGATTGCGAACAGTAAGCGGCGCAAGGGTCTGATGGCCGCGTCCGCACTGCTCGGCGGTGTGCTGGTGCTCTCCGCTTGTTCCGGCGGCGACGACAACGCCTCGGGCAGCGGTGGCAACGACACCTCGCAGGCCAAGGTCGACGAGGCGGCGGCCGAGAAGACCTCCGAGGCGCAGATCAAGATCACGCCCGCGGACGGCTCCAACAACGCCTCCATCAACAACTCCGCCTCGGTCACGGTGGCCAAGGGCACGCTCACCCAGGTCACCATGACCACCGCGGACGGCACCGCCGTCGCCGGCGAGATGTCCGCCGACAAGACCAGCTGGAAGCCCAGTGTCCAGCTGGAGCGCTCGACCACCTACAAGCTGGCCGCCACCGCGAAGGACGCCGACGGCCGCGAGGCCCACGAGAACGCCTCCTTCACCACGGTGTCCCCGGCCAACAGCTTCATAGGCAACTTCACCCCCGAGGCCGGCTCCACGGTCGGCGTCGGCATGCCGGTGTCGATCAGCTTCAACAAGTCGATCACCAACAAGGCCGCCGTCCAGAAGGGCATCACGGTCACCAGCAGCAGCGGCCAGGAGGTCGCCTGCCACTGGTTCAACAGCACCCGCATGGACTGCCGCCCGGAGAAGTACTGGCAGGAGAACTCCACCGTCACCCTGAAGCTGACGCTCGACGGCGTCGAGGGCGCCGACGGGGTCTACGGCGTCCAGCAGAAGACGGTCACCTTCAACGTCGGCCGCAACCAGATCAGCTACGTCGACGCGAAGACCAAGCAGATGAAGGTCACGCAGGACGGCAAGGTCGTCAAGACCATCCCGATCTCGGCCGGTTCGCCCGACAACAAGACCTACGAAGGCATCATGGTGATGTCGCAGAAGTTCAAGGAGACGCGCATGAACGGCGCGACCGTGGGCTTCACCGACGACGACGGCAAGGGCGAGTACGACATCAAGGACGTGCCGCACGCCATCCGCCTCACCACCTCCGGCACCTTCATCCACGGCAACTACTGGGGCGCCAAGTCCGTCTTCGGCAACGTCAACACCAGCCACGGCTGTGTGGGCCTGTCCGACACCAAGGGCGCCAACGACAAGGGCACCCCGGGCTACTGGTTCTTCACCAACTCCATGGTCGGCGACGTGGTGGTCGTGGCCAACACCGGCGACAAGACCGTCGCCCCCGACAACGGCCTGAACGGCTGGAACATGGACTGGGCCACCTGGAAGGCGGGCTCGGCCCTCTGACGGCCACCACCGCACACCCACCGGTCGATGCCGCCCCTCGGGGCGGCATCGTCATGTCGGGCCGAGCCCCGCCCCCGCCGGACCGGGCCTCAGGCGGACGGTGTCCGGCTGCCCGCCCGCGTCGCGTCGGTGCCCCAGCTCGCCAGGAGCCGCAGCGCCTCCGCCGAGGGCGTGCCCGGCTCCGCGTGGTAGACGATCATCGACCGCTCCCCGTCGTCGGCGAGCCGGAGACCCTCGAAGTGCAGGGTCAGCTCGCCGACCAGGGGATGGCGCAGCCGCTTCGTCCCGTGGGTCTGCTCCTTGACGTCATGCGTCGCCCAGAGCCGGCGGAACTCCTCGCTCTTCACGGACAGTTCGCCGATCAGCGCGGCCAGCCGCGGGTCGTCCGGGCAGTAGCCGGCGTTCATCCGCAGCAGGCACACGATGTCGATCGCCTTCTGCTCCCACTCGACGAACAGCTCGCGGTACTCGGGCCGCAGGAACACCAGCCGCGCCCAGTTCCGCTCGGCGGCCGGCAGCTCGCCCCAGTCACCGAAGAGCGCCGCCGCCATCCGGTTCCACGCGAGGATGTCCCCGCGCGGCCCGATGATGTACGCCGGCACCGAGTCCATCGTGTCCAGCAGGTGCCGCAACGACACCCGGAGCTGGGGGCCGCGCGCCGCCGCCCGCTTCTTGTGCTGCTTCGGCTTCGCCAGATGCGTGAGGTGGGCGTGCTCGGCGTCGGTCAGCCGCAGCGCCCGGGCGATGGCGTCCAGCACCTCCGCCGACACGTTGCGCCCGTTGCCCTGCTCCAGCCGCGTGTAGTACGCCACCGACACCCCGGCCAGCTGCGCCAGCTCCTCGCGCCGCAGCCCCGGCACCCGGCGGTGCCGCCCGAACACCGGCAGCCCCACGTCCTCCGGCTTCAGCCGGGCCCGCCGGGTGCGCAGGAACTCGCTCAGCTCCGCGCGCCGGTCCAGCGCCCGTCCGGCCCCTGCGGCAGGCCCCTGTACGTCCTCGGGCTGTTCGTCCATACGTCGAGTATTCCTGGTCGTACGCGCACGATCCTGTCCCCGCCGGTGGTAGGCACCGCAGACGTACGAACGACGGAGGCCTGGGTGGGCGCCGGCCGGACCGGCAGTCTGGACACCGCGCCCGGCCGGAAGGCAGGCCGGGGCTCCCGAAGTGCTAGGAGACACCCGGCATGACCACTGTGCCCGCATACGCCGCACCCGCCGCCAAGGCCCCGCTGGAGCGCACCACCATCGAGCGCCGTGCCGTCGGCGAGCACGACGTCCTCATCGAGATCAAGTTCGCCGGAATCTGCCACTCCGACATCCACCAGGTCCGCGAGGGCTGGGGACAGGCGATCTTCCCGATGGTGCCCGGTCACGAGATCGCGGGCATCGTGACCGAGGCCGGCCCCGGCGTCACCCGGTACGCGGTCGGCGACCGGGTCGGCGTCGGCTGCTTCGTCGACTCCTGCCGCGCGTGCGAGTACTGCGAGCAGGGCCTGGAGCAGTACTGCCTCAAGGGCGGCACCGCCACCTACAACGGCCTCGACAAGAACGGCGAGCCGACCTACGGCGGCTACTCCACGCACCTCGTCGTCGACGAGAACTACGCCGTCCGCATCCCCGACGGCCTCTCGCTGGACGAGGCCGCGCCGCTGCTGTGCGCCGGCATCACCACGTACTCCCCGCTGCGCCACTGGAACGCGGGCCCCGGCAAGAAGGTCGCCGTGGTCGGCATGGGCGGCCTCGGCCACATGGGCGTCAAGATCGCGCACGCACTGGGCGCGGAGGTCACCGTCCTGTCCCAGTCGCTGCGCAAGAAGGACGACGGCCTGAAGCTGGGCGCCGACCACTACTACGCCACCAACGCCCCCGCGACCTTCCAGGACCTGGCCGGCACCTTCGACCTCATCCTCTCCACGGTCTCCGCCCCGCTCGACTTCGGCGCCTACCTCTCGCTGCTGAAGACGGACGGCGCCCTGGTGAACGTCGGCGCCCCCGAGGAGCCCGTCTCCCTCAACCTGTTCTCCCTCATCGGCGGCCGCAAGACCCTCGCCGGCTCCATGATCGGCAGCATCGCCGAGACCCAGGAGATGCTCGACTTCTGCGCCACGCACGGCTTCGGCGCCGAGATCGAGGTGATCCGCGCCGACCAGATCAACGAGGCGTACGAGCGCGTGCTGAACAGCGACGTGCGCTACCGCTTCGTGATCGACACGTCGACGATCTGACCGTCCGGCCACCGCGGCGCCCGCCCAGCCGGTTCCCGGAAGCACTCGGGAAGCGCTCCGGAAGCACGCGGTGGCTGTCCGCGGAAGCGGCCCCGGATCTTTGCTGGGGGAGTGACCGGATCAGCTCGCGCCGAGCGGCGGGGGCGTCAGCCCCTGCTCGTCCACGCCGCGCAGGAACGCCTCGACGACCGTGAGTTCGGTCCGTGCGAGCTCGTCGTCGCGCAGCACGATCCGCAGCTCGGGGGAGACGGCGGGGTCCTGGCGCAGACTCCGGGCGAAGGTCTCCACGACCAGCAGCAGCAACTGCGTGTGGTCGAGCTCGACGATCCGGGCCAGGCCCGCGCCGATCAACGGCACCGCCACCGGCTTGAACATGCCGTGCAGGGCGACCGACGGCCACAGGCGCTCCAGGCTCAGCCGCAGGTCCGCCGGCGCGGAACGGGCCCGCAGGTCGTTGCCGAGCCGGGAGTAGGCGAGGGCGAAGACGCGGCGGCCGCCGACCGGCACCGCCACCGACGTGCCGATCGGGTAGCGGGTGCGCCGGCCGCGCGGCTTCGCCCGGGGGCTCTCCGTGGCCAGCGGTGCGACACCCTTCAGCCCGCGGCGCACCCGCTCGTCGAGAAGCCGGTGCCGCCCCTCGAAGAGTCGGTCGACCAGCTGGCCCTGCACGCTCTCCCGGCTGATCACCACGTCGTCGGCGAACGTGTCGAAGGTGTCCGAGAACCCCACCACCAGGTTGGCGTCCTCGTGGTCGAACAGGTCGCCGCGCACCACGACCACGTCCACCCGCAGACCGCGCAGGGTGTGCCGGAGCAACTCGTCCCCGTGCCGCTCGCGCAGCCGGGCGCCGAGCCGGGCCAGGGTGGCGGCCGCCTCGGCGTCCTCCGGCCGCTCCCGCACCGCCTGCTCGGCCACCGGGAGCGCGAGGTCGTAGCGGCCCAGCACGGTGTGCGCGGCGATCAGCTCGCGCAGCGCCGTCTCGCGCAGCCGGGTCAGCCGCCGTACCGCACCGCTCGCGAAGTCCTCGTCCTGCGCCTCGGCCAGCGGCCGGCCGCGCCAGAGCCGCTCCGCGCCGGTGAGCAGCCGGACGGCCGAGGCCGGGGCCGCGTGCAGCGCGTCGCTCACCAGCCGGGTGAACTCGGCGCTGTCCAGCTCCTCCACGGCCAGGTCGAGCCGGTAGGTGCTCTCGGCCCCGCGCGCGGTCGGCAACTGCCCCGTGCGCACGATCCGGGCCCCGCATCCCGGCCCGGCCAGGTCGAAGGCGCGCCGCAGCTCCAGAACGCGTTTCTGCACCTCGTTGCGGCCGCGCAGCTCCTGACGCGGCACGTCCACGGTGTGCCCCCAGACGTCCCGGTACAGCCGGCGGGCCGTCACGGCCTCGCCCTCGGCGGCCACCAGCCGGACCAGCAGGCGCGCCGTCAGCGGGGTCAGCCGTACCGGCACGCCGTTCACGTCGAGCCGGACCGGGCCCAGGACGCTCACGCGTACACCTGGTGCGTGAGTCTGCACGCGCCCCGCCCCCTTTGCCGCGTGACACACCCTCAGCAGTGTCGTCAGCGTACCAAGGTGCCCTGGAGGCAATCATGCGATGGACCGGACCGCTTCCCGCGATCCGTCTCGCGCGGCCACGGCCGCGGCTGCCCGGATCGCGGCGCGGACGGCGGGCCTTCGCGGCCCAGGCGCTGGTCGCGTTCGGCGGTGTCTCGGCCGTCCTGCAGTTCGTCGGCCTGTTGTTCCCGGAGGCCGTCTCACGCCCCGCTCCGGTGCTGGCCGGCTCCCTGGCCCTCTGCCTGGCCTGGGGGCTGGCCCGCACCCGGCCGCAGGCCGCCGTACGGCAGGACTTCGCACGGCCCGGTATGACGGTGGTGGTCGAGGAGGGCGACCTCTTCGACCAGCCCGGCCATCTCGTGGTGGGTTTCACCGACACCTTCGACACCGTCGTCGGCGACGGCTCCGTCATCAACGACGCCAGCGTCCAGGGCCAGTTGCTCGCCCGCCGCTACGCCGGCGACGTCCGGCGGCTGGACGCGGAACTGACCGCCGCCCTGCGCGGCGTGGCTCCGCGGGTGTCGGAGAGCGCGCGGGACAAGCCGCGCGGCAAGCGCGAACGGTACCCGCTCGGCACCGTCGCCGTCCTCGGGACCCGGCCGCGGCTGGTGTTCGCCGTCGCCTACAGCCGGATGGGCAACGACTGCGTCGCCTCCTCCGGGGTGCAGGACCTGTGGATCGGCCTGGAGCGGCTGTGGGACGCCGTGCGCCGGCACGGCCAGCTGGAACGGGTCACCATGCCGCTGACCGGCGCCGGGCTCGCCCGCCTGCACGACCTCGACGAGAACAGTCTGCTGCGGCTGATCCTGCTGTCGTTCGTCGTCCACTCCTGGGAACGGGTGGTCTGCCGCGAGCTGCGCGTGGTCGTACGGCCCGGCGAGCTGGGACGGATCGACCTCCCGGAGGCGGGCGCGTTCCTGTCCGGCCTGGCGGCGGGCGCCCGGCGCCACGTCTGACGCCGGGAGGTGCGGCGCCGCGTGACGGTACCCGGCGTCCGACCCCCCGGGGGACGCCGTCCGGTACGCGCCACGCGGCGCCGAGCGGCACGGGCCCGTCCCCCGGGCCTGAGCGGCCACCGGGCCCGTGCCGCGGCTTCAGGTGGCCGGCGACTCCACACGCCCGGTGCGGCCGTACGCCGACAGATGGCGGTAGGGGAAGGTGTGGCGCCAGTCGGAGCCGGTGTCGTTGACTTTGCACCCCGCCAGCTTCAGCCGCTCGACGATCTTGCCGAGGGCGGTTTCCGAACCGTCGAAGCGGATGAAGTTCATGCCCCCGATGTCGGAGATCGGACGCATCTCGCCCATCTGCACCAGCAGAGTGCGCTCCGGGTAGGCCATCAGCGCCATGCCCAGCTCGATCAGCACGTTCGGGCGTGGCTGACCGGTCGGCTCGGTCTCGGACGACGGCTCGTTCGCCCCCCGCAGCTGCGGGTGCAGCTGGACGATGTCGTCCGGTGTGAGCAGCACCAGGGCGGCCTGCGCCTGCGAAGGGGCCCTGGTGACCACCTCGCCGAGGTACGGAGCCGTCCGCCCCGTGGCCTTGATCAGGTCCTCCCAGTCCAGCGGATGCAGATCGAGCAGCCGCAGCAGGTCGAACATCTTCAGCCGGGCCTCCTCGTCCCGCCCGTGGACGACGAAGACGTTGCGGCTGCGGTCCGCGGGAGCCTCGGAGCCCTCCTCCTCGCGCCGCCGGCCCGTCTCACGGTCGTCTCCCCGGTCCTCACGGGCCGGCCGGGAACCTCCAGGCGGGCCGGCGTAGTAGTTCTGCGTGCCCGAGTTGGTGCGGTTGCCGTTGCCGGTGACGAAGTTGTTGTTGCGGCCGAAGTCGTTGTCCTTGCCGTAGTCGCTGCGGTTGCCCGGCGTGTCGTCCATGAAGTCGTCCCAGTCGTCCATGAAATCCGTCATGAGGACGCGGCCCCCTTGCCGCCGTCGGACTTCGGGGCCGCGTGCTGCGTGCCCGAGTTGACGTTGTTCCTGTCGCCCTTGACGAAGTTGTTGTGGTGTCCGTAGTCGTTGAGGATGTTCGTCTGGCGGGCCTCGTGCTCCGCCAGGTCCACGTTGTGCTCGTGCAGGAAGTCACGCACGATCTGCAGCAGTTGGCGCTCCACGATCTGTGTGTACTTGATGGTGTCCGTCTCCTGGAAGAACTCGTGGTAGTGGGGGCTGACCGCCATCTCCCTGATGCTGAGCAGCGCCCCGCGGTTCGGCGCGTGGGCCGCGTAGCGGCCGAGGCGGAACTCACTGGTGTCGGGCGCGGCCGCCTCGATCACCAGTGCGTCCCAGCGCCGCTCCCGCAGGCCCGGCAACCGGCTCAGAACGGCCCGCGCCGCGGTCTGCGGCGCGCCCAGCAGCGTGTCCCACCCGACGCGGAGCAGCAGCCCGGCGTCCAGACCGGCGGGCAGCCGGTCCACCAGGTGGAAGTTCTCCCGGATCGGCCTCAGCACGTACGAGTAGAACTCGGTGTGCAGGCTGTTCCCCTTCAGGTCGAAGCCCACGAACGCCGTGGTGACCAGCTCCTGGTTCCACGACCCCACCCGGACGCACAGGTAGACGCGTCCCGAGCCGTAGGTGTCCTGCCAGCGGCCCGCGCCCTCCGGGAGCGTGCCGGGGTGCGTGGAGACGGACGCGGTGAAGGTGGACCGCTCGACCGCCAGCCCGTCGATCCGCTTCCCCTCGGGCTGACGGTCCCGCAGGTCCGCGGTCATCCGGTCGCCGACGTACGCCGTGATCTCCCTGACGGTGAAGGGGATGACCTCCTTGCGCTTCGGCTCCCGATCGGCCGGGCCGGACTTCCCTGACTCGCCGGACTTCCCTGACTCGCCGGACTCGCCGGACTCGCCGGACGAGCCGGCGGCGTGCCGACGGCGGTCGAACACGGTGCGCGGGGCTCCGATCAGCAACTCGGCGGTGGACCAGCGGCGCACCTGCTCGCCCGCGCCGACGAACGGCCGGTAGCCGCCGTAGTGGATCACACTGCCGTCCGACGTCTGCTCCCGGTCGATCTTGGCGGCCAGCTCGGGCGTCAGCTCCGGGTGTTCCGGACAGGAGCCGTCGAACCCGGCGGGCCCGCCCGCCCCGACGGTCCGGGGCCGCAGACGGCTGATCAGGGTCTGCAGGGTGACGACCCGGCGCAGATACGCCGTCACCCACACCAGCCACAGCACCAGCAGCGTCCCGGTGAACCCGCTCAGGACGTCCAGCCCCATCAGGACGACCGTGACGCCGAACCCGATGCCGAGGACGGCCCGCTGCATCTTGTGCAGCCGGCGCGCCGCGAGGGCGTGGGCCAGCACGGGAACGGCGTCGTACCCGTACGACGGTGCCACCACCCGGAACCGGTGGGTCAGCAGCTCACGGATCACCGTCGCCCGGTACGCCGTGTCGAGGTAGGTGCCCGCGCACAGCAGGCGGGTGGCGTCGCTGGTGGAGTCCGGCACGGTGGGCCCGGCGGCCGGCCGGGGCCGTTCCGGCGGCTGGGCGGGAAGGGAAATCGTCTCGCTCGACATGTCTTCGTCGCTCCGCTCTGCTCAGCCGGTGGGGGACATCGAGGCCTCGGTGATGACCCCGTCCGCGACGGTGTAGTAGCCGCTGTACGACTTCCGCGTGCCGTCCGTCTGGACGGCGACCAGGTCGACCGGAACCCTGCCGGCGACCGTCAGTCCGAGGGTGACCTCGTCGCGCGCGGTGTCGCTGAAGCCCGACACGAACGACGCGTAGGAGGAGTCGAGGTTCTTGCCGCCGAGATCCCAGGCGGTCCGGTAGTCGCGGGCGTTGATGGCCTCGAAGTAGCGGCTGACGGTGGCGGCGGGGGAGCCGGCGTCCTCACTGCTCCCCGGGTCCGGCGTGCCCACCGTACCGAGGACGCTCCCCGTGCCCTCCGCGCTCGGTGCGGTCTCCCCGCCCTGCGCGTCCAGCGTGCCGAACGGGTCCGGGAACAGGCTGGTGGCCTCGGGAGTGGGCAGGGAGGGCGCCGTCTCGTACGTCGGGGAGGTGTCCGGTGGGGCCGAGTAGCTGTCCGGTGGCCGGTAGAAGTAGCCGCCGGGCCGGTCCGAGCCGCTCGCGCCCGATGCGCCGTCGTCCGAACCCAGTTGGGGAACGACGCCGATCAGCACGAGCAGCAGCAGAGGAACACCGGCGATGAGGAGCGTGTGTGTCCGTTCCTGGCCGGCGGCGGGTAACAGGCTCGGCGGCTCGTGGGTGTGTCTCATGAATCCTCGCAACTCCCGGCGATCGCCGGGTTCTCGCTCGTCCAGCCGGTGTGGCGAGAGCCACTCTGCCGCGACGGGCGATGGCCGAGAACCGCTTTCCCGCTTCCGATGCGCTTCCGATCCGGGTCCGGTATGAGACACCCGGCCGCGGGCGCGCGCCTACGCGGTCACGAGGGACGGGAGATCTGCCGGCGGACCCACGCGGGGTCCGGATTGACGTGGGGCCGGCCGTCCACGAGCACGGTCGGCACCGTCTCGTCGCCGTCGGCGGCCTCCCTCACCATGGCCGCGCCGGACGGGTCCCGCCAGATGTCCACCCAGTGCGCCCGGCGGGCGTCACGCCCCAGGCGCAGGCGCAGCCGGAGGCAGTACGGGCAGCCCGGGCGCCAGAGGACGACCGGCCGGCCGTCGAGCGCGCTGCGCCGCCGCGCCTCCGCCGCGCCGACCGACCTGGGGAAGACCAGCGGCGAGTGCATGCCCGCGAGCACCAGGAACACCAGCAGCACCACCACGGCCGGGCCGGGGGACCCGTCGAGGACCATGCCGGTCGCGAGGGCCGCTCCGCCGAGCACCAGCAGCGACGGGAGGAGCAGCCGGCCGCGCGTCATGAGGGCACCCGGGCCGGCAGGGCCCCGGGGGGCGCCGGGACCGGCGGGAACGGGCGGCCCGCCCGCGGTACCCCGTCGGGCGCGGCCGCCGGTGCGTCGCCCGACTGCCCCGCCGGGTTTGCCCGGCCCACCACCTTTGGTGACAGTCGAATCACTGAAAGCAACCCTGTGTAGACCTCGGGACTGTGCCTCACGGTGCCATCCTCCCGCAGGCGTGGGCACGGAACCGATCCGGAGGGAAAACCGTGGGCCGTACAGCGCCGAGAGTCGGGTGTTCGCTGACGTGCGTCTTGCTCGTCGCCATGGCCGGGTGCGGCCGGCAGAGTGCGGGAGGCGGTCCCGACGGGCCCGGCGACTCCTTCACCTCGGGGCTGGTCGCGGACCTGCGCGCGAGCGGCTTCCAGGTCGCCTCCGGCTACCCGAAGCTGTACACCGAGCAGGACTGCGAGAACTACACCTACCCGAAGCTGAAGAACTGCTACGCGAACAACCCCGCCGCCCCGTACGTGCTGCCCGTCGTCAAGACCTGGCCCGGGGAGTACGTCGACCCCGCGGCGGTGAACGCCTTCGGCAAGACGCGGCCTGGACACACCGCCACCTACCGGCTCGGCGAGCGCGACGCTCTCGTGATGTACGGCAAGATGCCGCCCCCCGGCCGCTACATGGGACTGCAGACCTTCGAGTTCAGCCAGCACGGGCACTGGAAGACCAGCGACTACCTCAAGTGGCAGAGCACCGTCGACGTCCCCATGCACTACCTGTTCGACACGATCCCGCCCGGCGACCGGGGCTCGCAGCGGACCCAGAGCGTGTCCGCCCTCGGGGACATCGTGAACAACGTCGTCATGGAGCGGCAGTCCGGCTACTCCTTCGAGAAGAACCGGTACTTCATCGTCACCCCGAGCGCCGCCACCGACCGTGCCGTCCGCCGGACCCTGCAGGCCCAGGGCGTACCCGCCGACGACATCTTCACCGAGCAGATCCCCGACCGGGACACCTACGGCCCGATCGGACCGCTGGGCATGGGCAAGGACGCCATCGACTTCCTGACCGCGTTCCGCTACGCCCTCCCCGACGCCGGCCAGGAACAGGCCGCGGCCCGGTGGCGGCAGGATCCCCCGCTGACGGTGATGCGAGTGCGGGCCCCCGCCTCGACCGGTCCCGTCCAGCGCTACGGACCGCTCACCTTCGCCCCGCGCACGGCCGACAGCGAAGCAGCCCTGGCGGGCGACCTGCGGAACCTGGTGAGCGCGGTGTGCGAGCGCGTCCGCGGCACGACCCGCCTGCGGACCCAGGACTGCACCCAGCCCCCGCCGGCCTCCGCCCGGATGCTCGACCCGGTGGAGACGTACGGGTGGACCGGACCGTACTGCCGCGAGATCAACATGGACTGCCTCGGCGACCAGCAGGACGCGGCCTACTTCCTGAGCCAGCAACCGCTGCCGCTCGACTCCGGCCAGGTCTACGCGGTGATCGACACCCTGGCCACCGAGACCGGCAACGCCACCTACAGCGCCCTGTCCGTCAACAACGCCGCGATCCTGGCGGGCGTGGCCAACGTGCTGGACAGCGACCTCAAGGGGTCCGCCGACGCCTACGCCAAGACGGTCCGCAACACCGACAAGATGTTCGTCCACTACTTCACCCGGGACTGCGCGGTGCTCAGCGGCGTCCCCGGGGGACCGGAGAACTGCACCGACATCACCACGCAGATGCTGCCGCCGCACAACGACCCCACGGCGGAGGGCGACCCCGCCCTGCGCGGCCAGCTCGTGCTCGGACTGCGCGACTACATCAAGCCGGGAACCGAACGCGGCCCGCTGTCCACCGAACTGCTGGCTCCGACGGTCCTCGGCTTCACCCAGCCGGGGAAGTAGCCGGCCCCCCGGACGCCCGGCCCCGCCGGACGGGGCCGGGCGTCCGGACGGCGGGGCCGGGCCTCGGGAGGGGCCGGCGACCGCCGGGCCGACCGGGGGAGCACGGAATCGTTCGCGGCCCTCGCGCGTTGGAGACGGTGGGCATCGGATGGCGGTGGCGTTCGAGCCGAGCACGCCGAGTCACCGAGCTGACACGTATGGGAGGGCCGCAATGGCTGGGCAGACGCAGAGGGCCGTGCTGGCCGGCGGGTGTTTCTGGGGAATGCAGGAGCTGATCCGCCGGCTTCCGGGGGTGACGGCGACCCGGGTCGGATACACCGGGGGTGACGTGTCGAACGCGACCTATCGCCACCACGGCACGCACGCGGAGGCCATCGAGATCCTTTTCGACCCCGAGAGGACCGACTTCCGCGCGATCCTGGAGTTCTTCTTCCAGATCCACGACCCGAGCACCAGGAACCGCCAGGGCAACGACATCGGCGCCAGCTACCGCTCGGCCATCTACTACGTCGACGACGAGCAGAAGCGGATCGCCGAGGACACGATCGCCGACGTGGACGCCTCCGGCCTGTGGCCGGGCAAGGTCGTCACCGAGGTGGAGCCGGTCGGCCCCTTCTGGGAGGCCGAGCCCGAGCACCAGGACTACCTGCAGCGTTACCCGGACGGCTACACCTGCCACTTCCCGCGCCCGGGATGGCGGCTGCCCGCCCGCGCCCAGGACTGACCCGCACCACGGCCCGGCGGGAAGCGAAGGCTTCGCCGCCGGGCCTTGCCTGTACCTGCGTCTGTGCCTGCGCTTGCGCCTGTGCCTTTGCCTGCGTCTGTGCTTGCGCCTGCCGGGCGACTTCCCGAGGTGTCTTCGCGCGGCGCACCCGTTCCGATCCGGGCGCCGGGGCCGGGTGCCGAGGCTGCCGGTCCGAGGGGCGCCGTCAGCCCAGCAGCATCGCCGGGCTGCCGCCGTTCGCCTCGTACCCCGCCACCGCCAGCGCGCGGTGCACGGCGAACTGGGCGGCCGGTTCGGCGCTCAGGGTCCACGGCAGCGCGCCGACGTGTCCGTCCACGCGCACCAGCTGCTCCATCGCCTCCGCCCAGCGCTCGGCACGCACCAGGAAGAAGACCAGCAGGTGGCGGACGTGCGCCGCCATCGGGTCCTCGGGGTCGGCGGAGTGCACCGCGTACAGGGCGCCGTGCATCGCCTTGGTGACGGTCTCGCTCCGGTAGAAGCTCGTGACCAGGTTCACCTCGGGCAGGTGCTCGAACACCGCGAACAACGGCAGCGCGGCCAGCAGCGAGCCCTCCGGCGCCCGGGCGGCCGCCGTCTCCGCGAACTGCGCCGCCAGCTCCCGCGAGCCGTGCCACTTCTCGCACCAGTAGTGCAGCGCCGCCAGATGCGCGCCCATGTGGTACGGCGCCCGGTCCAGGATCCGCTGCCACAACTCCTCGAACTCCGGGCGCGGGTAGCCGAGCCCGCGCGCCACGGACAGCTCGATGACGTACGGCACCGGATCGCCGGGGGAGAGCAGCGCCGCCTGGCCGCAGGCGTCCTTGGCCTCCTCCATGATGATCCGGAAATCCTCCGTGCCCGGCGTCGCGGTCCGCCACGCCTGCTGCACCAGGAACTCGGCGTACACCGCCGCGCCGCCCGCGTCCTTGGGCGCCTCGGTCCGCCACACGCGCAGCCACTGACCACCGGGCGTCTCGCTCACCCCGCCCGGCCGCTGCGCCAGCTCCAGCGAGGCCGCGCCCGCGAAGGCCTGCACCCGCTGCCAGCGGATCTCACCGTCCGTCTCGGTGCCGGCCAGCAGCTGCTGGGCCGCCCGGTAGTCCTGGGTGCGCTGCACCACGTCCAGCACCTCCAGCAGGTCCTGGTCGGGCCCCGGCATCCGGACGTCCAGCTCCTCCTCGCGTACGAAGCCGTAGTTCGCCGGGTCGGCGGCGTCCGGGTGCCCCGGCAGGACCCGGGTGATCCCTCGGCCCCGGCGCAGCAGGTAGGGCACCAGCACGAAGCCGATCAAGAGCACCGCCATCAGGCCCCAGAGAATCTCCATGTGACCAGCGAACCAGACCGCACCGACAATTGGCCAACCCCGGCCCCCCGGCCTGTGGAAAACCCCGCTCTCCCCACGCCCCTGCGAAGCCGTCCGGCACGGGAGCGCCGGGCGGACTACGCTCGGTGCCCATGAGCGACAGGCACATCAGTCAGCACTTCGAGACCCTCGCGATCCACGCGGGCAACACCGCCGATCCCCTCACCGGTGCCGTGGTCCCGCCGATCTACCAGGTCTCGACCTACAAGCAGGACGGCGTCGGCGGCCTGCGCGGCGGCTACGAGTACAGCCGTAGCGCCAACCCGACCAGGACCGCCCTGGAGGAGAACCTCGCGGCTCTGGAGGGCGGCCGCCGCGGTCTCGCGTTCGCTTCCGGACTGGCGGCCGAGGACTGCCTGTTGCGTACGCTCCTCAGCCCCGGCGACCACGTGGTCATCCCCAACGACGCCTACGGCGGCACCTTCCGGCTGTTCGCGAAGGTCGTGGCCCGCTGGGGCGTGGAGTGGTCGGTCGCCGACACCGGCGACCCGGCCGCCGTACGGGCCGCGATCACGCCGAAGACCAAGGCCGTGTGGGTCGAGACACCCTCCAACCCGCTGCTCGGCATCACCGACGTCGCCGCCGTCGCCCAGGTCGCCCGGGACGCCGGCGCGCGGCTCGTCGTCGACAACACCTTCGCCACGCCTTACCTGCAGCAGCCGCTGTCGCTCGGCGCGGACGTCGTCGTGCACTCGCTGACCAAGTACATGGGCGGCCACTCCGACGTCGTCGGCGGCGCGCTGATCACCGCCGACGAGACCCTGGGCGAGGAGCTGGCCTTCCACCAGAACGCGATGGGCGCCGTCGCCGGTCCGTTCGACTCCTGGCTGGTGCTGCGCGGCACCAAGACGCTGTCGGTGCGCATGGACCGGCACAGCGAGAACGCCGGCAAGATCGCCGACATGCTCACCCGGCACGCGCGCGTGACCCGGGTCCTCTACCCGGGCCTGCCCGACCACCCCGGCCACGAGGTCGCCGCCAAGCAGATGCGGGCGTTCGGCGGCATGGTGTCCTTCCGGGTCGAGGGCGGCGAGGAGGCCGCCGTCGAGGTCTGCAACCGGGCGAAGATCTTCACGCTCGGCGAGTCCCTCGGCGGTGTCGAGTCCCTCATCGAGCACCCCGGACGCATGACCCACGCCTCCGCCGCCGGCTCGGCCCTGGAGGTGCCCGGCGACCTGGTCCGTCTCTCCGTCGGCATCGAGAACGCCGACGACCTGCTGGCGGACCTGCAGCAGGCGCTCGGCTAGGGACGCGACCGGCCCGGCCGCCATGACGGGTGGCCGGGCCGTGTCAGGCCGTCAGTACAGCGGCCGCAGCGGTGGCGCGGGCATCAGCCGGCAGGCGAACGCGATGTTGGTCAGCATCATGATCCCGGTGAAGCCTCCGATGCCGCCCAGCCACAGCGGCACCAGCGGAAGGAGGAGCAGCGCCGCGGCCCACGCGCGGAACACCGCCGTACTGCCGTACTGCTTGATCAGCCCCAGCAGCAGCAGAAGGAACAGCGCGAGCGGCGCCAGGACCGCCAGCAGGTCGGCCAGCTCCACCAACTGCCCGACGAACATGGGCCAGAAGGCCCGATCGGGCTCCGGGTCCAACGGTGCCACGGCGCAGGCGACGGCATACCCCGCGCCGAGGACCAGGACATACCGGATCGCGCAGATCGCATACCACTCACCCACAGCTCACACTGCCTCTCCGGCGGCCGCACGACGGGACGCCTCATGATCGGCCACGCCGCGGCCGGCTCACCAGCCCGTCAGGGGCGGGGTGGTGTCCGACGGGGGCTCGACCCACGGGCGGGCGGTCAGGGACCACACCGTGAACGCCACCACCGCCGCGACCAGTGCCAGCCACAGCAGCCGTCGGACCAGCCTCTCCCGCCGCAGACGGCGCGCGCCCAGGCGCAGGGCGTCCTCGTACAGCTCCGGCGGGACCGGGGCCGGCCGGTCCGAGCCCTCCAGCAGGTGTCTCACGGCGGCCTCGCGCTGCGGGCGGTTCATGATCACGACCGCCACCTCCCCGGCGCCCTCATGACGGGGCCACCTTCGCGCCGGCCGGCGGCCGCACCGGAGCGGGCGGCGGGCGCAGCAAGGTCGTCGTCGCCCGCTCGCACACCGCGTGGACCCGCTCGGCGGGCATGCCGAGCAGGGCGCCCACCTGGTCCTCGCCGACCCCCTCGTACCACCGCAGGACCAGCACCAGCCGCTCCCGGGGGGTGAGCGGAAACAGCGGACTGTCCGGGTGCGGGCGCGCGCATCCACGGCCGCCGTACTGGTGCCAGGCCCCGTCGGCGAAGCGGACGGCCAGATGGCGCCGGGTGCGGTCGTACGGGTCCTCGCCACGCAGCCGGTGCCAGGACGCGTACGTGTGCGCCAGGGCCAGGGCCAGCAGCCGCCGCGCGCGCGGGTTGGCGACGGCGGACTCGCCCGTCAGCAGCGTGGCCGTGTGCAGCAGCCGGCCCCCGGCTCCCGCGACGAACGCCTCGAACTCGCGGGCCCGGCGGACGTCCTGCTCCAGGTGTCTGTCTCCCACGCGCGCCTCCCCCCGACGCCGCTTTCGCACACCGACCTCACCGACCGGCCCTCTCTCATCTGAGGCCAGCCGCGCCCCACCGGTCAAGGGGTGCGCACGGGCCGGTGGTACGAGCGCAGGCGCGCGGCGACGAGACACGCGCGCCGACGACGACGCGGCACGCGCGCGGTGACGGAGGCGAGGGGGAGCGCGCCGGGGTGGCGGGAAGCCCGCACGGCGAGGGCAGGGCACGCGTGCGGCGCGGCGGCCCCGTCGGGTCAGGAAGCCTGCGCGGGGGACGCCTCCGAGCCCGGCAGGCCGTGGGCCGCCATCCGGGACGACAGCGCGCCATTGAAGCGCGTGAGGAGCGCGCAGAACGCCTCGCGCTCCTCCGGCGCCCAGTCGTGGGTCAACTCGGCCATCAACTGACGCCGCGAGGAGCGCACCTCCTCCAGACGCGCCTGCCCGCGCGGGGACAGCTGGAGCACCACCGCCCGCCCGTCCTCGGGGTGCGAGGTGCGCTTGACGAGCCCCGTCTCGACCAGCGGCGCGACCTGCCGGGTGACCGTCGAGGAGTCGATGCCCATGCTCGCGGCCAGTGCCTTCACACCCATCGGCCCCTCCTTGTCCAGGCGGTTGAGCAGCAGGTACGCGGCGCGGTCCATGGAGTTGCGCAGCTGCCCGACCCCGCCGAGCCGGGTCTGTTCGGCACGGCGGGCGAAAAGCGCTACCTCGTGCTGCAGCGTGTCGAGAAGACCGGTGTCACCGACGGTCGTCATGTCCATCGACATCTCAGGCGTTGTGGGCATGGCCGGGGGCTCACTTCATCAGGGGTGCTGGGTTGGGGAAACAGGTTACGCGGCCCGAAGCCGTGCCGTACCTGCCCCGCGCAAACCGATCTCGCCGGTTGGTCACAGCGCTCGCTCCCGCCTGTGAACTGCGATGCTGGAGTCATGAGCTCCAGCACGACTGACATCCTGCGGCCGGTCACCCTCGACGACGTGCGCGGCGCCCAGAAGATGCTGTCGGGCGTGGCACGGACGACCGCCATGGAAGGCAGCAGGTACCTGTCCCAGCTCGTCGGCGAGCCCGTGCACCTCAAGTGCGAGAACCTCCAGCGGACCGGCTCCTTCAAGCTGCGCGGCGCCTACGTACGGATCGCCGGGCTGCTCCCGGAGGAGCGGGCCGCCGGGGTCGTCGCCGCCAGCGCGGGCAACCACGCGCAGGGCGTGGCACTGGCGTCGTCGCTGCTGGGCGTGCGGGCGACGGTCTTCATGCCGCGGGGCGCGCCCCTGCCGAAGATCAGCGCGACCCGGGACTACGGCGCCGAGGTGCGCCTGCAGGGCCAGGTCGTCGACGAGACGCTGGCCGCCGCCCAGGAGTACGCGGCCGAGACCGGCGCGGTGTTCATCCACCCCTTCGACCACCCGGACATCATCGCCGGGCAGGGCACGGTGGGCCTGGAGATCCTGGAGCAGTGCCCGGAGGTGCGCACGGTCGTGGTCGGCATCGGCGGCGGCGGTCTCGCGGCGGGTGTCGCGGTGGCCGTGAAGTCGGTGCGGCCCGACGTGCGGATCGTCGGGGTGCAGGCCGCCGGGGCGGCCGCGTACCCGCCGTCGCTGGCCGCCGGGCACCCGGTGGCGCTCGGCAACCCGGTCACGATGGCCGACGGCATCAGGGTGGGCCGGCCCGGTGACGTGCCGTTCGCGATCGTGCGCGACCTGGTGGACGAGGTGCGCACGGTGAGCGAGGACGAGCTGTCCACCGCGCTGCTGCTCTGCCTGGAGCGGGCCAAGCTGGTGGTGGAGCCGGCCGGCGCCAGCCCCGTCGCCGCGCTGCTGCACGACCCGGGCGCCTTCGAGGGGCCGGTCGTGGCGGTGCTGTCCGGCGGCAACGTCGATCCCCTGCTGCTGCAGCGCGTGCTGCGCCACGGCATGGCCGCGCAGGGCCGCTACCTGGCGGTACGGGTCCGGCTGACGGACCGGCCGGGCGCGCTCGCGGCGCTGCTCGGGGTGCTGTCGGGGGTGGACGCCAACGTCCTCGACGTCAGTCATGTCCGCACCGACCCGCGCCTCGGGCTGACGGAGGCGGAGGTGGAGCTGCATCTGGAGACCAAGGGCCCGGCCCACTGCGCCGAGGTCGGCCAGGCCTTGCGCGCGGCGGGCCACACCGTGCTCGGCTGACACCGCCCACCGCCCACTGCCCACCGCCCCGACACCGCGGCCACCTCGATACCCCGACACCGCGCCCACCCCATACTCCGACACCGCGCCCACCCCGGCACCGCTCTTCCCCTGACCCCGTCTCACCCGTTCGGATGCACCGCCGACAAATCCATTGAGACACGCGATACATCGCGTTACTGTTCCCACTCGAAGACGTATCCCCGACGACGCGGAGAACTTCTATGCCAGGCGCCATCCATGCCGAGGGGCTGGTCAAGACCTTCGGAGACGTCAAGGCTCTGGACGGCGTCGACCTCGACGTCCCGGAGGGCACGGTCCTGGGCCTGCTCGGCCCCAACGGAGCGGGAAAGACCACCACCGTCCGCTGCCTGACGACCCTGCTGCGCCCCGACCGCGGCCAGGCATCGGTGGCCGGCATCGACGTCCTCGCCCACCCCGACCGCGTGCGCCGCTCCATCGGCCTGTCCGGCCAGTTCGCGGCGGTCGACGAGTACCTGACCGGCCGCGAGAACCTGCAGATGGTCGGGCAGCTCTACCAGATGCGGGCGAAGGCGGCGAAGGCCCGCGCCGACGAACTGCTGGAACGCTTCGACCTCACCGACGCCGCCGACCGCCCCACCAAGACCTACTCGGGCGGCATGCGCCGCCGCCTCGACCTGGCCGCCGCCCTCGTGGTCTCCCCGCCGGTCATGTTCATGGACGAGCCCACCACCGGTCTCGACCCGCGCAACCGCCAACTGCTGTGGGAAGTCATCAAACAGCTCGTCTCCGGCGGTACGACCCTGCTGCTGACCACCCAGTACCTGGAGGAGGCCGACCACCTCGCCCACGAGATCGCGGTCGTCGACCACGGCCGGGTCATCGCCCGCGGCACCTCCGACCAGCTCAAGGCCCGCACCGGGGGCGAGCGCGTCGAGGTCGTGGTGCACGAGCGCGAACACATACCGGCCGCGGCGGAGGTGCTGACCGGCTTCGGCAAGGGCGACACCGCGATCGAGGAGCACATGCGCAAGCTCACCGTTCCGGTCACCGGCGGTGCCAAGCTCCTCGCCGAGGTCATCCGCGAGCTGGACGGCCGGGGCATCGAGATCGACGACATCGGCCTGCGCCGCCCCACCCTCGACGACGTGTTCCTCTCCCTGACCGGACACGCTGCCGAGTCCGAGGACACCACCACCGAGCAGGAGACCGCCCGATGAGCACCCTCACCGACACCGTGCGCGGCACCGCCGTCGGACAGTCCGCCCGTGACTCCCTCGTCGTCGCCAAGCGCAACGTGATCCGCATGACCCGCATCCCCGAAGTGATCATCTTCGGGCTGGTCCAGCCCATCATGTTCGTCGTGCTGTTCAGCTATGTCTTCGGCGGCTCGATCAGCGTCCCGGGCGCCGGTCTCAGCGCGTCCGGATACCGCGAGTTCCTGATGGCGGGCATTTTCGCGCAGACCGTCACCTTCGCCACCGCCGGGGCGGGCGCGGGCATCGCCGACGACATGCACAAGGGCCTCATCGACCGCTTCCGCTCCCTGCCCATGTCGCGCGGCGCGGTCCTCACCGGCCGCACCCTCGCCGACCTCGTCCAGACGACCCTGACCCTGGTCGTCCTCGCGCTCGTCGCCGTCCTGGTCGGCTGGCGCACCCACGCGAACTTCGCCGAGGTGCTCGCGGGCTTCGCCCTCCTGCTCCTGCTCGGCTACGCGTTCTCCTGGATCGGCGCGCTGATCGGCCTGTCCGTGCGCACCCCCGAGGCGGCCACCTCCGGCGGCCTGATCTGGCTGTTCCCGCTGACGTTCATCTCCAACGCCTTCGTGCCGGCCGAGAACATGCCGTCGTTCCTGCAGACCATCGCCTACTGGAACCCCTTCAGCGCCACCGTCCAGGCGTGCCGGGAACTCTTCGGCAACTTCCCGGAGGGCTACCCGGTACCCGACGCCTGGCCCATGCAGCACCCGGTGTGGGCCTCGCTGATCTGGTCCGTCCTGATCATCCTCGCCTTCCGTACCCTCGCCGTCCGCAAGTACCGCCGGGCAGCCGGCTGAGAGGGTTCGCACGGCGCAGCCGGCCCGCCGGGTCACCCCGCTGCGCCCCGGTGCGCGGTGGTCCCGACGCCGCGCCCCCGGTGTCCCGAGGGACGCCGGGGGCGGTCGGTCGCAGGGCGGCTCTGGGTCAGCCGTTGTAGGGGTCGGCCTTGAGGATGCGCACGGAGGCCTTCTTGCCGTTGGGCAGCTCGTACTCGGCGTCCTCGCCGACCTTGTGGCCGATCACGCCGGCGCCCAGCGGGGACTGCGGCGAGTACGTCTCGATGTCGGCGCTCGCGTATTCGCGCGAGGCGAGCAGGAAGGACAGGGTGTCGTCCTCGTCGCCGTCGAAGGCGATCGTCACGACCATGCCGGGCGCCACCGCACCGTCCGTCGACGCCGGGGCCTCGCCGACCTGGGCGTTCTCCAGAAGCTGGGTCAGCTGGCGGACACGGAGTTCCTGCTTGCCCTGTTCCTCCTTCGCCGCGTGGTACCCGCCGTTCTCGCGCAGGTCGCCCTCCTCGCGCGCGGCCGCGATCTTGGCGGCGATCTCCGTGCGCGCAGGACCAGTAAGGTACTCAAGCTCATCCTTGAGCTTGTTGTACGCCTCCTGGGTCAGCCAGGTGACGTTCTCGCTGGTCTGGGTCACAGGGTGCTCCTCGTCGGTACTGGGAATACAAAGCATCGCCCTACCCAGAAGCATGTTCCTCCATGGGAGGGCGAAACCACGAGCCTAACAATTCAGTGGCCACAGGGGGAGGACATAAGCCACCAGAATTACGTCAGCGCAGGTCACCGCCCACGCATTCCAGGCGACGGCGCCGCGTCGACCAGGGCTAAGCCGAGCCCCGGCCGGGGGCCGGCCGGGCTTCAGCCGACGTGGCAGCCGAGCAGCTCGGCGGTCGTGCCCTTCTCCGTGGTACGCAGGGTGACCACCCGGTCGATACGGGTGTCCGGGCCGGAGAAGCGGAAGTCGGCCCGGCCGACCTCGGCCCCGTCGGCGGCCTGCGAGCGGATCGTGCAGTAACCGTCGACGCCGGCGTCCTTGTGGACCTCCAGATGCACCCGCACGGCGTCATCGCTCGCCTGGAAGGCGATCACCTGTCCGCTGATCTCGTTCTTGGCGATGTAGTGGTAGGCGAAGTACCCCATCAACGCCAGCAGCACCACGCCGAACGCCCCCGCGGCGATCTTGAGTCTGCGGTCGGCGCGCTCGTCCGAGGAGCGGCCGTAACGCCCCTCGGGTACTCGGGGGCTCGCCGTCGTACTCATGATCGTCCTCTCGGCAAGGGCATCGGCGGGGCGGTGACCGTCCGAAAGCCGCCCGCCCGGTCCGGCCCCGGAATTATTCGACCCCCGATTCCGTCACTATAGAAGCCGCCGTTAGCCCCCTTCGACGTGGGGCGCCGACACTTGAGGATCTGAGTCTTGACTGACCAACTGCGACTGATGGCCGTGCACGCCCACCCCGACGACGAGTCCAGCAAGGGCGCGGCCACCATGGCGAAGTACGTTTCCGAGGGGGTGGACGTGCTGGTGGTGACCTGCACGGGCGGGGAGCGCGGTTCCATCCTCAACCCCAAGCTGCAGGGCGACGCGTACATCGAGGAGCACATCCACGAGGTACGCAAGAAGGAGATGGACGAGGCCCGGGAGATTCTCGGCGTCAAGCAGGAGTGGCTCGGCTTCGTCGACTCGGGCCTGCCCGAGGGCGACCCGCTGCCGCCGCTGCCGGAGGGCTGCTTCGCCCTGGAGGACGTCGACGAGGCCGCCGGCGAGCTGGTGAAGCAGATCCGCGCCTTCCGTCCCCAGGTGATCACCACCTACGACGAGAACGGCGGGTATCCCCACCCCGACCACATCATGACCCACAAGATCTCCATGGTGGCGTTCGAGGGCGCGGCGGACACCGAGAAGTACCCCGAGGACCGCTTCGGGCCCGCCTACCAGCCGCTCAAGCTCTACTACAACCAGGGCTTCAACCGGCCCCGCACCGAGGCGCTGCACCAGGCAATGCTCGACCGGGGCCTGGAGTCCCCGTACGGGGAGTGGCTGAAGCGGTGGAAGGAGTTCGAGCGGGTGGAGCGCACGCTGACCACGCACGTCCCGTGCGCGGACTTCTTCGAGATCCGCGACAAGGCGCTGATCGCCCACGCCACGCAGATCGACCCCGACGGCGGCTGGTTCCGGGTGCCGATGGAGCTCCAGCGGGAGGTCTGGCCGACGGAGGAGTACGAGCTGGCGAAGTCGCTCGTGGACACCTCCCTCCCCGAGGACGACCTCTTCGCGGGCATCCGGGACAATGCCTGACATGAGCGCAAGCGTGAGTGTGGCAGCGGCCCAGCTCCTCCCCCTCGCCAAGGAGATCGACGAGAACAAGGTCACCCCCGGTGTCCTGGGCTTCCTCGTCTTCGCGGCGATGGCGGTGGCGGTGTGGGCCCTGATGAAGTCGATGAACCGGCACATGGGCAGGGTCGACTTCAAGGAACCGGAGGCCCCCTCCTCCGGCGAGGCGGCCCCGTCCGGCGAGGCGATTCCCTCCCAGGAGCGGGCCGCCTCCGTGGGGAACGTCACCTCCGGGGAGAAGACCGCCTCCGGCGAGAAGGCCCAGAAGAAGGCCTAGGAGCGCCCGGGCCAGTGGTGGCCCAGAGCGCGCTCACCGGCTCGGTGGCGGCACCTCCACGCCCGTCACCCGGTGGGCGTGGAGGTCCGCCGCCATGCCGAGGCGCGCCAGGCCTGCCGCCCGCCTCCAGCGACACCTCGCGCTCCGGCCCCAGCCGGCAGCCGCCGACCCCGGCGTCACACAGCGGGCGCGCCGACCGCCTCGTCATACAGGGCCCACGCCCGCGCCGTGCGCGCGTTGCCCGCGCCCACCAAGGCCGGCTCCCCGCAGGTCCACGCCTCGCCGTGCGCGACACCGATCCGCCGGAAGCCGGCGCGAGCGTCTCTCCCGTGGCTGCCGCCGCCCCGCGTCTGGGTCGGCTGCTGCCGCTTTTCCTCAGCGCGCTGGTGGTGCTCGGGGGGATTACTGCCGCGTACACCGTGGTCCAGTTGTACGGGCCCGAGCAGTTGGTCGGCGGTGCCCAGGCGCCCCAGCTCTTCAGCCAGTTCACGGGCGTCGCGCTGTGCGTCGCGGTGGGCTTCGGCGTCGCCGCGCTCCTCGTCGGCTTCCTTGCCCCGTCCAGAGCGGGCACCGGGCGGACGCGCGCGGCCCGGCGGAGCGTCCCAGCCGAGCAGGCGCCCACCACGACCCACGCCTGAGCCATGGCGTATGGCTGGGCCGGGCACCCCTTGGCGTTTCCTGTCCGGTGCGGCAGGGGGTTGCGACGCCGACCGCAAATGACCGGCGGGACGAAGCGTGTGTCTTCACGGTGCGTGCCGGGGTTGTGAAGACCTGCCGTGCGGATTCGATGGACGGCGACGTGTCCGGCCACCTTCCGCGCCCGAAGCCACGGATGCCCGCAACGTCCCTACATGTCCCCGAGATCGACCGTGAGGGAGAAAGGTGCGGTGGCCTTCACCGTGCCGGTGAACATCTCGCCGTCCCTGTAAGCCTTGGTGGCGGGGTCGAGGACGTAGGTGTAGACGATCGGGACGCCGGTGGCGGCCTGCTCGACCCGCCAGTAGAAGGGGATGCCGGACTTGGCGTACTGGTCCACCTTCACGACGCGGTCGGTTGTTTCCGAACCGGGCGACACGACCTCGACGACCAGGAGCACATGCTCGGGGCGGGTGGGCGTGACGTCGATGGTCTCCGCCCGGTAGACGGTGACGTCCGGACGGCGGTTGGTGAGGGGAACGTCCTGCAGTCGGACGTCGAAGTCCGTGTCCGCGTTCCAGTCGGGCCCCGCGGCGGCGTCCAGGGCATTGGCCAGGATCCGAGCCAGCCGGTTGTGCCGTTTGGAGGCGCTCGGGCTCACGACGACCATCCCGTCCACGATCTCGATGCCGGCGCACTGCTCCTCGGACCAGGAGTCGTACTGCTCCGCGCTGATCTGCGAATGCATCCACGCGGGCGCCACCATCTCGGCGGTCATGGTGTACCTCCTTGGAGGAGCCTCGGCAGGGCCGGCACTGCTGCGCCCAGCCTACTGTTCCGAGGTGTCGGGCTGCCCGTCTCGGAGGGGGACGGAGTCGCCCACTGCGTAATGGCGCACGAGTGCAAGTCAGCCGAGCTCAGCGATCCCGTGAAGGCTTCATCGGTCGCGCCGGGCGCTGTGAGAGGCTGGGGCGCATGAACCGGTTGGCTGGTGTGACCTCGCCTTATCTGCTTCAGCACGCTGACAATCCGGTCGACTGGTGGCCGTGGGGACCGGAGGCGTTCGAGGAAGCGAAACGGCGCGATGCACCCGTTTTGTTGTCGGTCGGATACTCCGCGTGTCATTGGTGCCACGTCATGGCGCACGAGTCCTTCGAGGACGACGACACCGCTGCGTACCTGAACGAGCACTTCGTGAGTGTGAAGGTCGACCGCGAGGAGCGCCCCGACGTCGACGCCGTGTACATGGAGGCGGTGCAGGCGGCCACGGGTCAGGGCGGCTGGCCCATGACCGTGTTCCTGACCCCGGACGCCGAGCCGTTCTACTTCGGCACCTACTTCCCGCCCGCGCCGCGCCACGGCATGCCGTCCTTCCGGCAGGTGCTGGAGGGCGTCCACCTGGCCTGGGACGAACGGCGGGAGGAGGTCGCCGAGGTGGCCGGGAAGATCGTGCGGGACCTGGCCGGTCGGGAGATCTCCTACGGCGGCACCGAGACACCGGGCGAGGAGGAGCTGGCGCAGGCGCTGCTCGGCCTCACCCGGGAGTACGACCCGCAGCGCGGCGGCTTCGGCGGCGCGCCGAAGTTCCCCCCGGCCATGGTGATCGAGTTCCTGCTCCGGCACCACGCCCGCACCGGCTCCGAGGGGGCGCTGCAGATGGCACGGGACACGTGTGAGCGGATGGCGCGCGGTGGCATCTACGACCAGCTCGGCGGCGGCTTCGCCCGCTACTCGGTGGACCGGGACTGGGTGGTACCCCACTTCGAGAAGATGCTCTACGACAACGCCCTGCTGTGCCGGGTGTACGCGCACCTGTGGCGGGCCACCGGTTCGGAGCTCGCCCGGCGGGTCGCGCTGGAGACCGCCGACTTCATGGTCCGTGAACTGCGCACGCCCGAGGGCGGTTTCGCCTCCGCGCTGGACGCGGACAGCGACGACGGGAGCGGCCGGCACGTCGAGGGGGCGTACTACGTCTGGACGCCGCGGCGGCTCGACGAGGTACTCGGGGAGGACGCCGGGCTCGCCGCCCGGTACTTCGGCGTGACCGAGGAGGGCACCTTCGAGCACGGCTCCTCGGTGCTTCGGCTGCCGCAGCAGGAAGAGGTGTTCGACGCGGCGCGGATCGACTCGGTGCGGGCCCGGATGCTCGCCGCCCGCGCCGAGCGGCCGGCGCCGGGCCGGGACGACAAGGTGGTCGCCGCCTGGAACGGGCTCGCGGTCGCCGCGCTCGCCGAGACCGGCGCCTACTTCGACCGGCCCGATCTGGTGGAGGCCGCGGTGGCCGCCGCCGACCTCCTCGTACGGCTGCATCTGGACGACCGGGCGCGGCTCAGCCGGACCAGCAGGGACGGGCGGGCCGGGGCGCACTCCGGGGTGCTGGAGGACTACGCGGATGTCGCCGAGGGGTTCCTGGCCCTGGCCTCGGTCACCGGTGAGGGCGTGTGGCTGGAGTTCGCCGGGTTCCTGCTGGACCATGTGCTGGCCCGTTTCACCGGTGAGGACGGCACGCTGTACGACACGGCGGTGGACGCGGAGCGGCTGATCAGGCGGCCGCAGGACCCGACCGACAACGCGACGCCCTCGGGGTGGACGGCGGCCGCGGGCGCGCTGCTCGCCTACGCCGCGCACACCGGTGCGTCGCCCGCGCAGGGGGCCGGGGGCGGTGCGTACCGGGCGGCGGCCGAGAAGGCGCTCGGCGTGGTGAAGGCGCTCGGGCCGCGGGTGCCGCGGTTCATCGGGTGGGGGCTGGCGGTCGCCGAGGCGGCGCTGGCCGGGCCGCGGGAGGTCGCCGTGGTGGGGCCCGCGCTGGACGATCCGGCGGCGAGGGAGCTGCACCGCACGGCGCTGCTGGGGACCTCTCCCGGGGCGGTCGTGGCCTACGGGACCGCGGGCAGTGAGGAGTTCCCGCTGCTGGCGGACCGGCCGCTGGTGGACGGGGAACCGGCCGCGTACGTCTGCCGTCACTTCGTCTGTGACGCCCCGACGACGGACAGCGAGCACTTGCGGGCGGCACTGAGCGGTGGAAACGGATAGGGAAGGACAAATTCCGCACCCGGGGGATCATCTCTGGTTCGGATAAGTCCGAGTAGTGTCGCGTCAACTCCGAAACAAGCCGTTTATCGCAACACCTCCCGCATTTCACGAATCCCCCCTAATCTCTCCACAGTGACGCGACGGGTGTGACGCGCCGTCGCGTCAGGGGGCTTCAAGATCTGGGGGGATCTGTTTGCTGACGTCTGTCTTCATCGCCGCCATCTCACTGGCCTTGTTCTGGATGGCGGCGTTCACCTTGTGGTGGCAGATGCACGCGTGGCGCACGCCCGAGGTGCTCGCCTCCACCCGCTTCGGCAGCCCCGAGGGGGACCAGCACGTGTCCTTCTCACTGCTGCTGCCGGCCCGGCACGAACAGGCCGTGCTCGACCACACCATCCAGCGGCTGCTGGAGTCCAGCCACACCGACTTCGAGATCATCGTCATCGTCGGCCACGACGACCCGGAGACCACGGCCGTCGCCCGCGCGGCCGAGGAGCGCGACCCGCGCGTCCGGGTCGTCGTCGACACCCACGAGAAGAAGAACAAGCCGAAGGCCATGAACACGGCGCTGCCGCACTGCCGCGGCGACGTCGTCGGGGTCTTCGACGCCGAGGACCAGGTCCACCCGGAGCTGCTGGCGCACGTCGACCACGCCTTCCGGACCACCGGCGCCGACGTCGTCCAGGGCGGCGTCCAGCTGATCAACTTCCACTCCAGCTGGTACAGCCTGCGCAACTGCCTGGAGTACTTCTTCTGGTTCCGCTCCCGGCTCCACCTGCACGCGCAGAAGGGCTTCATCCCGCTCGGCGGCAACACCGTCTTCGTCCGCACGGACGTGCTCCGGGAAGCCGACGGCTGGGACCCCGACTGCCTCGCCGAGGACTGCGACCTGGGCGTACGGCTCTCCAGCGTCGGCAAGAAGGTCGTCGTCGCCTACGACTCCGACATGGTCACCCGGGAGGAGACCCCCGGCAGCCTGATGTCCCTGCTGAAGCAGCGCACCCGCTGGAACCAGGGCTTCCTCCAGGTGTACCGGAAGAAGGACTGGAAGCAACTGCCCACCTTCGGGCAGCGGCTGCTCGCCCGCTACACCCTCATGACGCCGTTCCTTCAGGCGTTCTCCGGCCTCATCATCCCGCTCAACGTGGCGATCGCCCTCTTCCTCGACGTGCCCGTCGGGATCGCCTTCATCACCTTCCTGCCGGCCGTGACCGCGCTGGTCACCTTCGTCTTCGAGGTCGTGGGCCTGCACGACTTCGGCCGGCAGTACGGACTGCGCGTGCGCTTCGCCCACTACGTGAAGCTGGTCGTCGGCGGCCCCTTCTACCAGGTGCTGCTCGCCGGAGCGGCCGTCCGCGCCGTCTGGCGTGAGCAGCGCGGCCGCAACGACTGGGAGCTCACCACCCACGTCGGAGCGCATCTCACCGATTCCGCAGTGACCCGAGAGGACGTTCCTGCGTGACCTCCACCCTTCCCGCGGTGACCCGACCGAAGGTCCCCGCGCAGCGCCGAGCTGTGCCCGAGACCCCTCCGACCGGCCGGACAGCCCCGCCGAAGCGGCTGCGCTCGTCCCGTCCCGACCTCCTCCTGTGCGGCGCGCTCCTGGTGGCGATCCTCGTCGTGCAGGGCTGGAACATCGCCGACTACCCCACCCTCAGCGACGACGAGGGCACCTACCTCGCCCAGGCCTGGGCCGTCCAGGAGGGCCGCGGCCTCGCCCACTACACCTACTGGTACGACCACCCGCCGCTCGGCTGGATCCAGCTCGCCCTGCTGACCTGGATACCCAAGCTGATCGCCCCCGCGTCCATGACGGTCGCGGCGATGCGCGCGGCCATGCTCGTCGTCAGCGCGGTCAGCGCCGTCCTCCTCTACGTCCTCGGCCGACGGCTGTCCCTGCCCCGCTGGGCCGCCGGGCTCGGCATGGCGCTCTTCGGGCTGTCCCCGCTCTCCGTCGTCCTGCAGCGGGAGATCTTCCTCGACAACCTCGCCGTGATGTGGACGCTGCTCGCGTTCGCCCTGGCCGCCTCGCCCAGCCGCCACCTCTGGCACCACTTCGGCGCGGGCGTCGCCGCCGCGACCGCCGTCCTCACCAAGGAGACGATGCTCTTCGTCCTCCCGGCGGTCCTGCTCACCATGTGGCGGCACAGCCACCGCGACACCCGGAAGTTCGCCGTGACCGGCGCCGTCACCGCCTGCGCGCTGATCGGCTTCTCCTATCCGCTGTTCGCCCTCCTCAAAGGCGAACTGCTGCCGGGCAGCGGGCACGTCTCGCTCTGGGACGGCATCACCTACCAGATGACCCGCCCCGGCTCCGGCTTCATCCTCGACGCGGGCTCCGGCTCCCACGGCGTGCTGCGGTCCTGGCTGTACTACGACCACGTCCTGATCCTCGGCGGCCTGGCCGGCGCCCTGCTGCTCCTGGCCACCTGGCGCTGGTCGGTCACCGCCCGCGCCCTGGCCGGCCCCTCCCTCGCGGTGGCGGTCCTGGCCGTCGTCGCCATGCGGCCCAGCGGCTACCTGCCCGCCATGTACGTCATCCAGGTGCTGCCCTTCCTCGCGCTGGTCCTCGCGGGCGGCACCGCCAGCGTCGCCCACGGCATCCTGCGCCGACGGCGCGCCGACGGCGAGAAGCGGTGGCTGACCGGCGGGCGGTACGGCGTCGCCGTGCTCCTCGCGCTCGCCGCCGGCGCCTACGTCCTGCCGCGCTGGTACGACGGTGACCGCACCGCGATGACCGCCGACGCCAACGCCCCCTACCGGGCGGCCGCGAGCTGGCTGGACCGGGAGATCGACGACCCGGGGAACACCCGCGTCCTGGTCGACGACGCGCTCTGGCTGGACCTCGTCCACCAGGGCTTCCAGCCCGGGACCGGCGCGATCTGGTTCTACAAGGCCGACCTCGACCCCGCCGTGACGAAGACCCTGCCCCACGGCTGGCGCGACATCGACTACGTCGTCGCCTCACCCACCGTGCGCCGCGACGCCCCCGACCTGCCCGGCGTCCGGGCCGCCCTCGAACACTCCCGGCCCGTCGCCACCTTCGGCACCGGCGAGGACCGCATCGAGATCCGGGAGATCCAGACCACCGGCCAGGCCGCGGGAGGCGTCCGATGACCCACGAGTACACCGAGTACACCGCCCGCGTCCCGGAGACCGGGGCCACCGAGATCCCGGAGCCCGGGGCCGTCACCATCGTCGTACCGACCTTCAACGAGTCGCAGAACGTACGGCAGTTGCTGCACCAGATCACCGCGTCGGTGCCCGCCCGGCTGCCCTGCGAGGTCGTCTTCGTGGACGACTCCACCGACGACACCCCCGACGTGATCCGCGACGCGGCGAAGGACTGCCCGTTCCCGGTGACCGTGCTCCACCGCGAGCAGCCCGTAGGAGGGCTCGGCGGCGCGGTCGTCGAGGGCATGAAGGCGGCCGGCTCCGACTGGATCGTCGTCATGGACGGCGACTGCCAGCACCCGCCCTCGCTGGTGCCGGAACTCGTCGCCACGGGCGAACGGACGGGCGCCGGACTCGTCGTCGCCTCCCGCTACATCAAGGGCGGCAGCCGCGCCGGGCTCGCCGGCAGCTACCGCGTCGCCGTCTCCCGCGCGGCGACCTGGCTGACCAAGGCGCTCTTCCCGCGCCGGCTGCACGGCATCAGCGACCCCATGAGCGGCTTCTTCGCGATCCGCCGCAGCGCCGTCACCGCCGACGTCCTCAAACCGCTCGGCTACAAGATCCTCCTCGAACTCGCGGTCCGCAGCCGCCCGCGCACCGTCACCGAGGTGCCGTTCGTCTTCCAGGACCGCTACGCCGGAGAGTCCAAGTCGACCGCGCAGGAAGGCGTGAGGTTCCTGCGCCACCTCGCCGGACTGCGCACCGCCTCCCCGGTCGCCCGCATGGTCGGCTTCGGTCTGATCGGGCTCAGCGGTTTCGTGCCCAACCTGCTCGGCCTGTACGCCCTGACCGCCGCCGGGGTGCACTACGTGCCCGCCGAGATCCTCGCCAACCAGCTCGGCGTCGGCTGGAACTTCTACCTCATCGAGCACCTGCTCTTCCGCGACCGGCGCGACCACCGCCGCTGGTGGGACCGGCTCGGCCGGTTCGCGCTCCTCGCCAACGCCGACCTGGTGCTGCGCATCCCGCTGATCGCGCTGCTCGTGCACCGCTTCGGCATGTCGGCCCTGCCGGCCACCGCGCTGGCCCTGGTCACCACGTTCGTCCTGCGCTTCGTCGGCACCGAAGCGCTGGTCTACCTGCCGCGCAGGGGGATGCGCGGCAGCCGCCGTACCGCCGCTAGGAGGGCCGTGTGAGCCGTGTGACAAGACGCCGAAGGACGACCGCCATCCTGGCGGTGGCCGGGCTGACCGGGGGGCTGATGCTCAGCTCGCCGCAGTCCGCGTCCGCCGCCAATCTGATCAAGAACCCGGGCTTCGAGACCGCCGGTACCGGCGACATGCCGTACTGCTGGGAGAAGTCCGGCTGGGGGGACAACGACTTCACCTTCACCACCGTCAACGACGCCCACAGCGGCTCCAAGGCCATGAGGGTGGAGCTGACCCGACGCGTCGACGGCGACCGCAAGGCCCTGATCACCGAGTCGGCCGAGTGCGCGCCCACGGTGTCGCCGGGGCGGCAGTACGACCTGTCCCTCTGGTACAAGTCGACGACCCCGGACACCGCGGTGACCGTGTTCCGGCACGACACCACCGCCGGCTGGCAGTACTGGACCGACCTCAAGACCCTGGACATGGCCGCCGCCTGGACCCAGGCGTCGGTGCGCACCCCCGAGGTGCCGGCCGGCACCGACCGCATCACCTGGGGCGTGTCGGTGTACGGCACCGGCTCGGCGACCACCGACGACTACACCATGGAGCAGGTGGCGCAGCCCCTGCCGCCCGCCGACTGCACGGGCACCGCCGAGCAGTGCGCGGACGGGAAGTGGGACGTGCTGCCCACCCAGAACCCGGTGCGCTCCATGCACTCCGTCGTCCTCAACAACGGCAAGGTGCTGCTGATCGCCGGTTCCGGCAACAGTGAGGAGCTGTTCGCCGCGGGCACCTTCACCAGCGCCGTGTACGACCCCGCCGACGGCAGCTACAAGGTCATCCCGACCCCGAAGGACATGTTCTGCGCCGGGCACGTGCAACTGCAGGACGGCCGGGTGCTGGTGATGAGCGGCAACCGCGCCTACCCCGACGCGGCGGGCACGCACGGCTACGAGGGGCTCAAGGACTCGTACATCTTCGACCCGGCGACCGAGACCTACACCAAGACCAACGACCTCAACGACGGCCACTGGTACCCGTCGGCGACGATCATGGGCAACGGTGACGTGTTGTCGTTCGGCGGGCTGCGGGAGGACTCGACCGGATCGGTGACCGCCGAGCGCTGGTCGGACGCGCAGCAGAAGTGGCTGCCGACCTGGCAGGTCAACCAGACCTGGTCGTACTGGGGCCTGTACCCGTCGATGATCCTGATGCAGGACGGCCGCCTCTTCTACTCCGGCAGCCACGTCTTCGGCAACAACATCCCCGGCACGGGCTCGGCGATCTACGACTACGACGCCAACACCATCACCGAGGTGCCGGGTCTGCAGAACAAGGACCAGCGGGACCAGTCGGCGAGCGTGCTGCTGCCGCCCGCGCAGGACCAGCGGGTCCTCACCCTCGGCGGCGGCAACATCGACAGCAACCCCGACGGCAACCGGCTCACCGACGTCATCGACCTCAAGGCCGCCAACCCCGCCTACGTCGCCGGGCCGCCGCTGCCGCAGGGCACCGTCGACCTCGGCAACGGGCCGGTCGCCGAGACCGGCGCGCAGGGCAAGATGTACGTCTCCGCGGTCCTGCTGCCCGACGGCAAGGTGCTGGAGACCGGCGGCGCGCTGCACAACCGGGCCGACCCGGTGTACGAGTCGTCGCTGTACGACCCGGCCGCCGGCACCTTCGACCCGGTGGTGCCGGACCCGGAGGAGCGCGGCTACCACTCGTCGGCGTTCCTGCTGCCCGACGGCCGTGTGATGACCACCGGCGACAACCCGGGCAACGGCAGCTGGAACCACGACGTGTCGATCTACAGCCCGCCCTACCTGTTCAAGGGCGCCCGGCCGTCGATCACCTCGGTGATCGACTCCGAGTGGAACTACGGCGACACCCAGCGCATCACGGTCGACCGGCCCATCGCCAAGGCGGAGCTGATCCGGCCGGCGGCGGTCACCCACTCCTCCGACCCCAACCAGCGGTTCGTGGACCTGCCCCTGTCCGTCGACGGGAACAACGTCGACCTCAACGTGACGAGCAACCCCAACCTGGCGCCGCCCGGCTGGTACATGCTCTTCGCGGTCGACGCGAACGGGGTGCCGTCGGTGGCCGAGTGGGTCCACCTGACGGGTCCCGCCGCCCTGAGCACCGACTCGCTGTCGACGTTCTCGGTGTCCTCGTCGAGCGGCGCGCCGTCGCCGCACATCCACTCCTTCGCGGACGACCTCCAGGGCAAGGTGACCAAGCCGGGGCAGAAGCGGACGTCGCAGCCGCTGAGCACGGCGATCTCCGGGTGCGACCGGCACTACGGCTCCGCCAACGTGTGCGTGCCGACGGTGTTCCCGGCCCAGGTGAAGAGGACGACGGCGGCCCGCTGCGAGTGGCTGCGCAAGAACGAGTACGGGCGGCTGGCCGTCAACGGCAAGGACGACCCGCTGAAGCTGGACCGCAACCGCAACGGGGTCGCGTGCGACGCGCAGGACGTCAGGCGTCGCTGACCGGCTCCTGACGCAGGCTCAGGGCGTCCTCCACGATCGCCACCAGCTGGTCGTGGTGGGCGCCCTTCCAGTACGCGCGGCCGCAGTCCGCGCACCGGGCGAAGACGTCGTACGTCCGCCGGGTGCCGTGCTCCAGCTGGTCGGCCACCTCCTCCTTGGTGGCCTCGCGCAGCAGGCCGTTGCAGGCCGTGCAGCGGGTCCAGGGTCGTAGCTCGGGGCGGAAGCGGCCGAGGATGTCGCGCAGCTGGTCCTCGGGGCGGGTGCTGTAGACGTAGGCGCCGGCCCAGAGTTCCCGGCGGCGCAGCAGGCCACGGTCGCGGCTGAGCATGACGCGCTTCTCGGCGGCGGAGAGCGCGGCGAGCGCCGGGTCACCGAGGTCGGTGGACTCGTACGCGGTGTCGACGCCGAGCAGGCGCAGCCGGCGGGCCAGGGTGCCGAGGTGGACGTCGAGGAGGAAGCGCAGGGGGGCGCCGGGCACCCGCTGCGGGTGGGCGACCGGCCCGACCAGGACCGACTCGCCGTGCGCCGGGACGTGGGACACCGGGACCTCGCGGCCGTCGACGGTCAGGGTGCCGACCTCCGTGAGCGGCACGCCGAGCGACTCGACGACATGGCCGAGGGTCGACACACCGTCGACGGCGAGCGCGGTGGCTCCGGCACGGCGGTGGTGCGGGACGAAGACGGCCAGTTCGGGAGCTACTTCGACGTGGATCTCGGGTGCGTTCACCCGGTCAAGGATGGCACGGGCCGGGCGGCCCGGCCTCAGGATTTCCGGTCCGGCAGGCCGTGTTCCAGGACGTCGAGGGCGCGGTCGAGGAGCGGGGCGAGGTCGCCCTCGTGGCCGTGTTCCGCCCAGTACATCGACGTCTCCATCAGGCCGCCCATGAGGGCCATCGCGTGGACGCGGACCTCCAGGCTGTCGGGGGCGAGTCCGGTGCGCTCGCTGATCGCGGTGGACAGCATGCGGCCGGTGACCGACATGGTCTCCATCATCCGCGAGCGCACCGCCGGGACGTGGACCAGCAGGTGGGTGCGCAGCCGCGCCACCTCCCGGTCCTCCTCGACCCCCACCCGGGCGGCCGCCAGCATGACGTGCCGGATGGAGTCCGCCCACGGCTCGTCCGCCGGGCGGTCCCGCAGCATCTCCATGAGGACCGGGTCGTACTCGTCGGTGAGGACGATGTCCTCCTTGGTGGGGAAGTACCGGAAGACGGTCGACGGGGACACCTCGGCGCGCTCGGCGATCTGGTCGATGGTCGTGGCCTCGTAGCCCTGCTCCTTGACCAGTGCGTACATCGCCGTGCGGATCGCCTCCCGTGTCTTGATCTTCTTGCGCTCGCGCAGTCCGAGGCGGGGGCGGTCGGCGGGGGAGGTGCTTCGTGCGGCCGTCATGCAGGTCATTGTCCGGCACGCTCCGGCGGCGCCGCCATGGCCGGGTCCGTGCCGGGCCCGGTGGGCTCGGCGGTCTCGGTGGGCTCGGCTGCCTCAGCGGTCCCCGGGTCGGGCGCCCCGGTGAGGAAGGCCGCCGCCAGCAGGGCGGAGACGAGCGCCGCGATCCCGCACACCAGCAGGACGACGCCCATCCCGTGGACGTAGGCGCTGTTCGCCGAGGCGACCAGGTCCGTGCCCCTGACGGGACCGGCCTTCTCGGCGACGAGGTGCGCCGCGACCACGGAGTCCCCGGCGGTGTCGGCGGCCCGCGCGGGCAGTCCGGTGACGTCGAGCCGGTCCCGGAAGGTGCCGGACAGGAGGCTGCCGAGCAGGGCGATGCCGAGGGCGCCGCCGACCTGGCGCAGGGTCATCAGGAGTCCGGAGCCGCTGCCAGCGCGGTCGCGGGGCAGCGCGCCCAGGGCGCCGTTCATCGCGGGGATGAGCGAGAGGCCGAAGCCGAGGCCGGTGACGGAGAGCCACAGGGCGGTGAAGCCGTAGCCGGAGGCCGCGCTCGTACGGCTGCCGAGGAGCGCGGCGAAGGCCAGTACGGCCAGTCCGGCGCTCACGGTGAGCCGGGCGCCGAAGCGGGCGGCGAGCGGTGCGGCGGTGCGGGAGGCCACCAGCAGGCCGCCCATCATCGGCAGCAGCCGCACCCCGGTGCCCAGGGCGTCGTTGCCGAGAACGGCCTGCAGATAGGGCGGCAGCACGAACAGCAGCCCGGACAGGACGAACATCACCAGCGTGGCCGCGACGGTGTTGAGCAGGAAGCCGCGGTGGGCGAGCAGCGTCATGTCGAGCATGGGGCGCTCGACCCGGCGTTCGCGCACCACCAGCGCGGTGAGCAGGACGGCGGACGCGGCGAACAGGACGAGGATCGGCGGGGCGTCCCAGCCGCGCTCGGGGGCGTCGATGAACCCGTAGACGAGGGCGCCGAGCCCGCTCACGCCGAGCGCCGCCGACAGGGCGTCCACCCTGGGCGAGGACGGGTCGCGGGTCTCGGGGAGCAGCAGCACGCAGGCGGCGATGCCGAGGGCGGCCATGGGGACGTTGACCAGGAAGACCGAGCCCCACCAGAAGTGGTTGAGCAGCCAGCCGCCGATGATCGGGCCGAGCGGCAGGCCGAGCGCCGAGGCGGCGGAGATGACGCCGACGGCCTTGCCCCGTTCGTCGGCCGGGAACAGCGACGGTACGACGGACAGCGCCAGCGGGGTGATCAGCGCGGCTCCGACGCCCATCGCGGCGCGGGCCGCGACCACGGCGGTCACATCCCCGGCGAGCGCGCCGGCCAGCGAGCCGACGAGGAACAGCGCGAGGCCCGCGACCAGCATCCGGCGCCGTCCGAACCGGTCGCCGAGCAGGCCCGCCGGGAGCATCAGCGACGCGAAGACGACGACGTACGCGTCGGCCATCCACTGCTGTTCGCCCGTGGTGGCGCCGAGGTCGGCGGCCATCGTCGGGAGGGTGACGTTGAGGATCGTCGTGTCGAAGCCGAGCGTCAGCATGCTCGCGACCAGGGCCCCGAGGGCCCACCAGCGGCGTGGGTCGAGGCGCGGCTCGACCGGCGTAGTGACAGTTGCCATGAAATGAGAGTAGCTGTCAAAAGCCAGGCGCTGTCAACGGGCGCGCAAAAAAAGGGGCCACGGTCCGCAGACCGTGGCCCCGCGTCGAGCGGCGGTAGCCGGCTAGGCGTGCTGGTACGCCACCAGCGAGATGCCGACGTAGTGCACGACGAACGCCGCGAGGGTGAAGGAGTGGAACACCTCGTGGAAGCCGAACCAGCGCGGTGACGGGTTCGGCCGCTTGATGCCGTAGATGACGCCGCCGACGCTGTAGAGCACGCCGCCGACGATCACCAGGACCAGCACGGCGATGCCGCCGGCACGCATGAAGTCCGGAAGGAAGAACACCGCCGCCCAGCCCATGGCCAGGTAGCAGGGGGTGTAGAGCCAGCGCGGGGCGCCGACCCAGAACACCCGGAACACGATGCCGGCGGCGGCCGCGGCCCAGATGCCCCACAGCAGCCACTGCCCCTTGGCGCCGGGCAGGAGCAGCATGGTCAGCGGGGTGTAGGTGCCGGCGATGATCAGGAAGATGTTGGCGTGGTCCAGCCGGCGCAGGATGCCGTCCATGCGCGGGCTCCAGTTCCCGCGGTGGTACAGCGCGCTCACGCCGAACAGGAGGCAGGCCGTCAGGACGTAGATGCCGCAGGCCACCCGGCCGCGGGTGGAGTCCGCGAGCGCGGTGAGGACCAGGCCGGCGACGAGGGCGGCCGGGAACATGCCGAGGTGCAGCCAGCCGCGCAGTCTCGGCTTGATCGGGTCGGTCAGGTGCTGGGCGACCTGGTGCTTGAGCTGGCGGGGCAGAGAAGGCGCGGGCGCGTCGGACCCCTGGCCGGCGGCCGGGGCGTCCATGGGCGCATCGGGGGCGGGCGCTGTCATGCGCCGCATCGTACCTACGGAACCGTAAGTTACGGATCAGTTGGGGACGGGATCGCGGCGAAGAGTGGCCATCATCTCATCTTCCGACCGCTGCGTGCGTGGCGCGTCTCACCCTGCTCATCTGTGACGCCCTCTGGACATATGGGCCGACCCGTCGGATGATCAAATGAGTGCGGTCGGCACCGGATGAGCATCTGTGGCGGCATCCGGGTCGCAGCCCCCACGGGGCAATAAGGAAATAACCCTCACCTAGGAGCAACCGTGGCGCGCGACAACTCGGCTACCACCGTTCCCACCAAGCATCAGGATCTGATCTCGTGGGTGAACGAGATCGCCGAACTGACCCAACCGGACAGCGTGGTCTGGTGCGACGGATCCGAGGCCGAGTACGAGCGCCTGTGCGGGGAGCTCGTCGAGAAGGGCACGTTCAGAAAGCTGGACCCGGTCAAGCGCCCCAACTCCTACTACGCGGCCTCCGACCCGTCGGACGTCGCCCGCGTCGAGGACCGGACGTTCATCTGCTCCGAGAAGGAGGAGGACGCCGGGCCGACCAACCACTGGACGGACCCCGCGGAGATGCGCGAGGTCTTCACCGGCGAGCGGGGCGTCTTCCGCGGCTCCATGCGCGGCCGCACCATGTACGTCGTGCCCTTCTGCATGGGCCCGCTCGGCTCCCGGCTGTCCGCGATCGGTGTGGAGATCACCGACTCCGCCTACGTCGCCGTCTCCATGCGCACCATGACCCGGATGGGACAGGCCGTGCTGGACGAGCTCGGCGAGGACGGCTTCTTCGTGAAGGCCGTGCACAGCGTCGGCGCCCCGCTGGAGCCCGGCCAGGCGGACGTCCCCTGGCCCTGCAACGGCACCAAGTACATCTCGCACTTCCCCGAGAGCCGCGAGATCTGGTCCTACGGCTCCGGCTACGGCGGCAACGCCCTGCTCGGCAAGAAGTGCTACGCCCTGCGCATCGCCTCCGTGATGGCGCGCGACGAGGGCTGGCTGGCCGAGCACATGCTGATCCTCAAACTGACCCCGCCGCGCGGAGAGGCCAAGTACGTGGCCGCGGCCTTCCCGAGCGCCTGCGGCAAGACCAACCTCGCCATGCTGGAGCCGACGATCCCCGGCTGGACCGTCGAGACCATCGGCGACGACATCGCGTGGATGCGGTTCGGCGAGGACGGCCGGCTGTACGCCATCAACCCCGAGGCCGGCTTCTTCGGCGTCGCGCCCGGCACCGGTGAGCACACCAACGCCAACGCGATGAAGACGCTGTGGGGCAACTCGGTCTTCACCAACGTGGCGCTCACCGACGACGGCGACGTCTGGTGGGAGGGCATGACCGAGGAGGTCCCGGCCCACCTCACCGACTGGAAGGGCCGCGACTGGACCCCGGACTCCCCGGAGCCCGCCGCCCACCCCAACGCCCGCTTCACCACCCCCGCCGCCCAGTGCCCGATCATCGCGCCCGAGTGGGAGGACCCCAAGGGCGTGCCGATCTCCGCGATCCTCTTCGGCGGGCGCCGCGCCACCGCCGTACCCCTGGTGACGGAGTCCTTCGACTGGAACCACGGCGTCTTCCTCGGCGCCAACGTGGCCTCCGAGAAGACCGCCGCCGCCGAGGGCAAGGTCGGCGAGCTGCGCCGCGACCCGTTCGCCATGCTGCCGTTCTGCGGCTACAACATGGGCGACTACATGGGCCACTGGGTCGACGTCGCCAAGGGCAAGGACCAGGCCAAGCTGCCGAAGATCTACTACGTCAACTGGTTCCGCAAGAACGACGACGGCAAGTTCGTCTGGCCCGGCTTCGGCGAGAACTCCCGCGTCCTGAAGTGGATCGTGGAGCGCCTGGACGGCAAGGCCGAGGGCGTGGAGACCCCGATCGGCGTCCTGCCGACGAAGGAGGCCCTGGACACCGACGGGCTGGACCTGTCCGGAGCCGACCTGGACTTCCTGCTCACGGTGGACAAGGAGGTGTGGCGCGAGGAGGCCGCACTCGTCCCCGGCCACCTGGAGACCTTCGGCGACCACACCCCGAAGGAGCTGTGGGACCAGTACCGGGCGCTGGTGAACCGCCTGGGCTGACGCCCTCCCCCCCGACTCCGCGGCTGGCCTTCCGAGTTGTGCCCTGACCAGCAACATCGTCACGGGCCGGCCGCGGGACCAGACCGGCGAGGCCGCGCACAACGGCGTGCGCGGCCCCGGGCCCGTCGCCCCGCCCCGTCCGCCCCGACGGAGGCGCGGGCGGCGGGCCCTCGCCCGTTCCCGGGAGGCCGCGCCCGTTCTCAGGGAGCCGCGTCCCCGGCCTTCCCGTGGCGCCGGAAGGCGGCGGTCTCGATCCGCCAGGCACCGAACCCCACCACGTCCCCGTAGATGTACGGCTCCTTGCGGCCGTAGGCGGCCCGGCAGGGCTCGGAGTGGACCTCGATCGTGCCGGCGCGGGGGTCGACGATCAGGTAGTGCGGGATGCCCATCGCGGGGTAGTCGATGAGTTTCTCGATGTAGTCGTTGCTCGGGTTCGACGGCGAGACGATTTCGATCACCGCGAGCACCTGCGTCGCGTCGACGGCGAGGCCCTCTTCGTCGAGGACGTCCTCAGGGATGACGACGGCGTCGGGGCGGCGCATCCGGGCGAGCACGGGGTGCTCGATCTCCGGGCCGTTCTCGCAGATGTAGCCAGGGTGAGTGTCCGGCAGCTGTGCGTTCAGCTGGTCGCGGATGCGGCGGACGGTGCCCTTGTGACGCTTGGACGGGCACATCATCGCCAGTATCGGACCGGAGGGTCCGATCTCGACGCTCCAGGACCCTTCGAGTTGCTCTGCGTAGGCCCCGAGCTGCTCAGCGATCACGCGCATCTTGGCGTAGTCCATGCCCATGGGCTCAGCGTATTGAAGATGTGGCACCCGGTCCGCGCGTCGCTGCGGGTGCGCGCGGACCGGGGCCGATCAGGGGAGCCCGGGGGGCTCAGGGGGCGGTGAGTTCGCGGGGGTCCAGGGCGCTGGTGTGGGCGTCCATGCGCTCGGCGGCCAGGATGGCGGCGGCCGTGTCGGCGCGGGACGCGGCGACGACGAGGGCGCGGCCGGCCAGGGCGTGGGCGCGCCGGTGCAGGGCCGCGGGATCGGCGGCGCTCCCGGAGGGCACCGCGCGGACCGGCGCCCGGCCTCCCCGCAGCCGGGCCACCTGCTGGGCGAGCCGGTCGGCCGCCGCGTCCAGCTCGCCGGAGGGGCGGTGACCGCGCAGCTCGTCGGTGACGGTGAGCAGCGCCGAGAGGTGTCCCGCGAGCTGGATGTCCAGCTCCTCCTCCCGGGAGCGGTGGGGGAAGTCCGAGGGGGTGCCGGCCATCGTGCTGTGCACCGACTTGGTGCGGATCGGCTCGTACATGGGATGGCCTCCTGTGCTCTGACAGGAAGCCATCCTAGCTTAGATCTCGTCTAAAGTTGTGGTGATCGTAGAAAGAGGCGGTCAGGGCTGGCCGTAGCCGTCCAGGAAGCGCGAGATACGGCCCATCGCGTCCCGCAGATCCGTCACCGTCGGCAGCGTGACCACTCGGAAGTGGTCGGGCTCCGGCCAGTTGAAGCCGGTGCCCTGCACCACCATGATCTTCTCGCGTCGCAGCAGGTCCAGCACCAGTCGCCGGTCGTCCTTGACCTTGAAGACGGTGGGGTCCAGACGCGGGAACAGGTACAGGGCGCCCTTCGGGCGGACGCAGCTCACGCCGGGGATCTGCGTCAGCAGCTCGTACGCCGTGTCCATCTGCTCCTTGAGTCGCCCGCCCGGCAGGACCAGGTCGTTGATCGTCTGCCGTCCGCTGAGCGCGGCCACCACCCCGTGCTGGCCCGGCATGTTCGCGCACAGCCGCATGTTCGCCAGGATCGTCAGGCCCTCGATGTAGGAGTCCGCGTGCGCGCGCGGGCCGGAGATCGACATCCAGCCCACCCGGTAGCCGGCCACCCGGTACGCCTTCGACATGCCGTTGAAGGTGAGCGTCAGCAGGTCGGGGGCGACCTTCGCGGTCGGGGTGTGGGTGGCGCCGTCGTAGAGGATCTTGTCGTAGATCTCGTCCGAGCAGACCAGCAGGTTGTGGCGACGGGCGATGTCCGTCAGCCCCTTGATCATCGCCTCGTCGTACACCGCGCCCGTCGGGTTGTTCGGGTTGATGATGACGATCGCCTTGGTGCGGTCGGTGACCTTGCGCTCGACGTCCGCGAGGTCCGGCATCCAGTCGGACTGCTCGTCGCAGCGGTAGTGCACCGCCGTGCCGCCGGACAGCGAGACGGCCGCCGTCCACAGCGGGTAGTCGGGGGCCGGGACGAGTACCTCGTCGCCGTCGTCGAGCAGGCCCTGCATCGCCATCACGATCAGCTCGGACACGCCGTTGCCGATGAAGACGTGCTCGACGTCGGTCTCGATGCCGAGGGTCTGGTTGTGCATGACCACGGCCCGGCGGGCGGCGAGCAGGCCCTTGGCGTCGCCGTAGCCGTGCGCCGAGGAGACGTTGCGGAGGATGTCCTCCAGGATCTCGGGCGGGGCCTCGAAGCCGAAGGCGGCCGGGTTGCCGGTGTTCAGCTTGAGGATGCGGTGGCCCGCCGCCTCCAGCCGCATCGCCTCCTCGAGAACCGGGCCCCGGATCTCGTAACAGACATTGGCGAGCTTTGTGGACTGGATCACCTGCATGACTGGGAGCTTACGGCGCGGTAGCCGCTCTCGGGGCGTGTTTTCCGCCACGTGACACGCGTCGGTTTGTTCGGTTATCGCCGGTAGCTGTCCCAGGGGTCACCCCCGTCCCTACAATGCGCGGCCATGTCCAGGCCACCTCAGCCCGAAAACGGGGCATACGGCGCGAACCAGCCGCCGGTGTATCACCCGCAGGCGGAATCCGCCCCGGCGTACGACGGGTACGCCGACCCGGCGGCCGCTCACGGCTGGCAGAACAACGCCTACGACGAGACCAGCGAGCTGCCCCGGATCGACACCGATCCGGGCTACGGGCCCGGGTACGGGCCCGGCTTCCCGGACGGTGTCGGCGAGGCTCCCCTGGGTGGGCGGGCGGAGCGGCGGCGGGCCCGGCGGCAGTCGCCGTGGCGGTCGCCGCGCGTGCTGGCGGCCGGCGGTGCGGTGGGCGTGGTGTCCGTGGCGGCGCTGATCGCCGGGCTGTCCTTCGGTTCGTCGGGGGGCGGGGCGGGGGAGCCGGAGAAGCAGGGCGGCCAGACGCGGTCGGCCGAGGAGTCGCCGGGCGCGTCGGACCCGGCCGAGTCCCGGACGCCCTCGGCCGAGGAGTCCGCGCGGCCGAGTTCCGGGGTGAGCGCCTCGGCGGACGGGTCCGCCGGCGGGGCCCCCGCCGCCTCGGCCCCGCCCGCGCCGTCCGGGGCGCCGTCCAGTGCCGCGCCACGGCCCGCGGCCAGCGAGAGCGCGGTGGTGCCGCCGGGGGGTGACTCCGGGCCCGGCAACTCGAAAGGGAAAGGGCAAGGGGGATCAAAAGGGCCTCGGTAAGGGGGCCCGCTGAGGGGGGCGTTCGGGGCCCCCGGGGCAGGCCGCCTCCCCGGCCGAAAAGTGCTGCTTGTCGAGTCTCCTCGCTGCGCTGAGAATGCGCATGACAAAAGTGCGGGCGGCCGGAAGACCTCCGGCCGCCCCCGTCGCAAGAGGGGACCCCCACATGAGAAAGCCTCTCGTCGCCGCGCTCTTCGCCCTGGCGATCGCCGGGACCGGCGCGGCACCCTCGGTCGCCGCGCCCACGGCGGACGACCGCGCCCCGGCCCAGGCCCGCGGCGCGTCCGCCGCCCAGGGCGCCCCGGCCGCCGGGACGGCCACCCCGACGCTCCGGGCCGTCACCTTCGCCGGGACCGTCTCGCTCAGCAACTGCTCCGGTTCGGTCATCCGCTTCCCGAACTCCGTCGACAGCGACCCGGCACTGGTCCTGACCAACGGCCACTGCCTGGAGACCGGCTTCCCCGAGCCCGGCGAGGTCGTCACCGGCCGGCGCTCCAGCCGCAGCTTCGGCCTGCTGAACGCCTCCGGAACCCGGATCGGCACCCTGCGGGCCAACCAGGTCGTCTACTCGACGATGACCGACACCGACGTCACGATCTACCGCACCCGCACCAGCTACGCGTCGATCCGGAGCACCTACGGCATCAGCCCCCTCACCGTGCAGGACACCCACCCCGTGGCCGGCACGGCCATCACCGTCGCCTCCGGCTACTGGAAGCGGCTGTACCACTGCGACATCGACGGGTTCGTCTACCGCATGAAGGAGGGCGACTGGACCTGGAAGGACTCGGTCCGCTACACCTCGTCCTGCAACACCATCGGCGGCACCTCCGGATCGCCCGTCATCGACCAGGCCACCGGCAAGGTCGTCGCCGTCAACAACACCGGCAACGAGGACGGCCAGACCTGCACGGTGAACAACCCGTGCGAGATCGACGAGAACGGCGTCGTCACCGTCCGCGAGGGCATCAACTACGCCCAGGAGACGTACAACATCCCCGCCTGCTTCACCACCGGCAACCGCCTCGACCTGAACGCGAGCGGCTGCACCCTGCCCAAGCCGTAGCGACGGGTCACGGGCGGGCGGTCCGGCGCACCGCCCGCCCCGCCAGCACGTCCGTGCGCCGCCCGTCCTCGATCACGAAGCGCCCGTCGACCAGGACGTACGGGATGCCCGTCGGCAGCCGCCGCGGCTCCTCGAAGGTCGCCCCCGCCGCGACCGTCGCCGGGTCGAACAGCACGAGGTCCGCCCGGTTGCCCTCACGGACCACCCCCCGGTCCGCGAGGCCGAGCCGGGCGGCCGGGCGGCCCGTCATCCGCGCCACGCACTCCTCCAGCGACAGCAGGCCCAGCTCGCGCACGTAGTGGCCGAGGCAGCGGGGGAACGTGCCGTGGGCGCGCGGGTGCGGCCTGGCACCCCACAGGATGCCGTCCGACCCCACGGTGTGCGCCCGGTGGCGCATGATCGCGCGGACGTTCTCCTCGTGGCCGACGTGTTGCAGGACCGTCGGCGCCAGCCGGTCCGCGAGCAGCAGCCGGCGGGCCGTCGTCCAGGGCTCCTCGCCGCGCTCCGCCGCCGACTGCGCGACCGTACGGCCCACCCGGTCCGCCAGCGCCGGATCGCCCGTGCCCGCGATCTCGACCGAGTCCCAGTCGACGGGCACCCCGTGGCAGCCGTCCGCGCCGGTCACCTCCAGGTCGTACCGGATCCGGTCCGCCGTGGCGTCGTCGGCCAGCCGCTCCAGCAGCCGCTCCGGGCCGCCCTCGGCCGCCCAGCTCGGCAGCAGGGCGGCCAGGGTGGTGCTGCCGGGGGTGTACGGGTAGCTGTCGAAGGTGAGGTCCACGCCCGCCGCCGGGGCCTCGTCCAGCAGTGCCAGCAGCTCGGGCGCGCGTCCCTCGTTCACGCCGAAGTTCATCGTGGCGTGCGCGAGGTGCAGCGGGCAGCCGGACGCGCGGGCCACCTCCACCGTCTCCGCGTACGCCTCCAGCGCCCCGGCGCCGTAGGAACGGTGGTGCGGGCACCAGTAGCCGCCGTGGGACGCCACCACGCGGCACAGTTCCGTCAGCTCGGCCCGGTCGGCGTACATCCCGGGCGGGTAGGTCAGCCCGGAGGACATGCCGACCGCGCCCTCCGTCAGGCCCCGCGCCACCAGTTCCCGCATCCGCTCCAGCTCCCGCGGCGTGGCCGGGCGGTCCTCCCAGCCGACCACCAGCGCCCGGACGGTGCCCTGCGGGACCAGGAAGGCCGCGTTCACCGCGATGCCCCGCCCGTCGAACCCGTGGTCCAGCCGGTCCAGGTACCCGCCGACCGAACGCCAGGAGAAGTCGACGTCGTCGCCGGGGCCGTTCCAGCCGGCGATCGCCCGGCGGACCTCGCCGAGGGTGCGGTCGTCGACCGGGGCGTACGACAGCCCGTCCTGGCCCAGCACCTCCAGGGTCACGCCCTGCGCCGCCTTCGCGCTGTGGTCGGGGTCGCGCAGCAGGGCCAGGTCGCTGTGCGCGTGCATGTCGATGAAGCCCGGGGCGAGGACCAGGCCCTCCGCGTCCAGCTCCCGCACCGCCTTCGGGCGCTGGCAGCCCGCAGCGGCCGCCTCCTTGACGATCGAGACGATCCGCCCGCCGTCCACCACCACATCGGCGCGGTACGCGTCCGCACCGGTGCCGTCGACGACATCGGCGTCCCTGATGACCAGGTCCTGCATGCGCTCGCCTCTCTCCGGGCCGGAACCCCTCGCCCCTAGAAGAAGGTGCGGACGTACTCCACGACCGTGCCGTCCGCCTCGGCCACCGGGATCAGCGGCCACTTGTCGAAGGACGTGCAGGGGTGGGACAGACCCAGCCCCACCCAGTCACCGACCTCCAGGTCCGTGCCCGGCGCGGTGGCCAGCCAGGCGTGCTGGTCGGACAGTGCGGTGACCTCCATGCCCGTCGCCGGACGCTCGACGCCGTCCCGGCGCACCACCCGGGGCACCGGCAGGTCCAGGTCGTGGGCCGCGTCCCGCTTGCCCGCGTTGAGGAACGCCTGGTCCGGCGAGGGCCGCGAGACGACCTGCGCCCACAGTCGGAACGCCGGCTCCAGCGCGCCCTCCTGCGGCACCCGGTTGAACGGTGTCAGCCGGCTGTAGTGCACGTCGTCGTGCGACACGTACGCGCCCGAGCGCAGCAACTTCAGGACCGGCGCGGACAGTTCGGGCATCCCGGCGAACACGTCGGCGACCGCGTCGAACCACTCGCTGCCGCCCGCGCTGACCACGATCCGCTCCGCCCCCGCGAACCGCCCCGCCCGGTCGAGGTCCGCGGCCAGCGCCACCAGCCGCCGCAGCCAGGCCCGCACGCTCTGCGGGGCGGCGCCCGGCACCTGGGCCTCGTAGCCCGCCACCCCGACCAGCCGCAGGTGCGCGGCGCCGGCCACCGCCGCGGCGACCGCCGCGCCGTCCGCCTCCGTACGGACCCCGGTGCGCGCCCCCTCACCGGCGGCCAGCTCCACGACGACGTCCAGGGGACGGCCGGCGCCGGACAGGGCCGCGTCCATCAACGCGACCCCGCGCACGGAGTCGACGTAGCAGATGAGCTCGAAGTCCGGGTCGGCGGCCATCTCGGCCGCGATCCAGCGCAGGGCCGCCGGGTCGACGACCTCGTTCGCCAGGAACACCCGCCGGATGCCGAAGGCGCGCGCCACCCGCACCTGGTGGGGCACGGCGAGCGTGATGCCCCACGCGCCGTGGTCGAGCTGACGGTGGAACAGCTGCGGGGCCATCGAGGTCTTGCCGTGCGGGGCGAAGGCGAGGCCGTGGCGGGTCGCGTACGTCTCCATCAGCCGCAGGTTGTGCGCCAGACGCTCGGCCGACAGCGCGAGCACGGGTGTGGTGAAGCCGCCGGTGAAGAGGTTGCGCCGCTCGGCCGCCAGTTCGGCGACGGTGCGGCCGTCGGCGTCCGGGGGCAGGCCCTTGAAACGGTGGTCGACGCGTTCCCGCGCCAGCCGGGCCAGCGCTCCGGCGCCGGACGGTCCCGCGCCGGACGGTCCTGCGCCGGGGGCCTCGGCGCCGGTTGCCTCGCTGCCCGGGGAGAGCGCCATACTGCCTCCTGATCTGCGGTGTCGCGCGATCTGCGACGACCTTTGCGAGTATCGCTCACCGCTGTTCGAAGCGGGGCTGACTGGGCCGGGCACAGGGTTGTCCGCCATACTGCCCGCTGTGGACCAGCGCATAGGTACGAGCAGCCAGCCCCTGAAGGGCGAGCCCGTGAAGGGCGCCGGGTTCGACCCGGCCTTCATCCCCGGGCTCACCACGCCCGTGGCCGACGACGCGGAGAACGCCGAACGCGTCGAAGAGACCGACGACGTCGAGGACGTCGAGGACGTCGAGGACGTCGAGGACGTCGAGGACGTCGAGGACGCCGACCCGGCGGACGGGGCCGAGGACGGGGAGACGGCCGAGGCGGACGCTGACGAGGCCCCGGTCGACGGCCCCGTCTTCGAGGCCGCCGACCGCCGCGCCCGGATCGTCGCCGACCACCGGGGCGTTCAGCTCTTCCTGGACGACCAGGAGTGCGAGTTCCGCTGGGACGAGATCGGCGCGGTGGAGACGGAGACCGGCCGCTTCGGCAAGCGGTTCACCGTCACCGTCCACACCCCCGGCCAGCGCTGGTACCCGATCGAGATCGAGGCCACGTCGCGCTCGCTCTTCCCGGAGTGGGAGAAGCGGCTGGACGCGGTCCTCGACGCGTACTTCGAGGACTAGACGCGCACTTCCAGGCCCGAAGGTCCGAGGGCCCGGAGGACTAGCAGTACTGTGCCTCCTTGCCGATGGAGCGGTACATGCAGTCCGCGTTCTCCAGCAGTTGCAGCACGGCGTCCCGGTTGCGTGCGGTCTCCCGCTCGATCACCTCGTCGGGCGGGTAGAACCCGCCGTTCCAACCGGAGGTCGGGTACATCTCGAAGGTGTACCCGAAGATCCTGTGCACGCCCCAGAGGTAGTCGTCGATCGTCCCGTCGGTGATGTACAGGTCGCTCGACTGCTCGGGGGTGTACCCGTTGCTCGCCGCCATCTTCCGCCCGACCGCCTTGAACGCGGCGTTGTCGTCCGCCGTCATCCCGGTCGCCGTGTCGGAGTAGGTGTAGCCGAACGGCCACAGCACCAGCTCGCTGTAGGTGTGGAAGTCGATCCCGGCCTTGATCTGCTGGACCCCGCCCACGACCCGGCCGCGCACGAAGTCGGCGACGACCTCGACCTCGGGCGCCGACTCCGCTGACGCGCCCCGGTAGGTCTCCGAGGACTTCGACCCCGACGAGCCGCGGCAGCAGCCCCACCGGTAGTCCCAGTTGCGGTTGAGGTCGGTGCCGACGTACGAGGAGCCGGGGTTGGGCTGCCGGTTCTTGCGCCAGGAGCGGTAGGAGCCGGTGGCGATGTCGTACTCGCCGCCGTCGGGGTTGAGGTCGGGGATGATCCAGATCTCCCGGTCGTTCACCATGTCCGTGATCCGGGAGTCGGTGCCGTAGCCCGCGCCGAGTTCGCGGATCAGGTACAGGGCCATCTCCACGGTGAGGTGTTCGCGCGCGTGCTGGTGGTGGGTGAACAGCACCTCGGGCTCGGCCTCGTCCGTGCCGACGTTGTCGCTGATCTTGACGGCGACGATGTCCCGGCCCTCGTACGACCTGCCGATGACCCGCTTGCTCATGATGCCGGGGTACGCGGCGATCCGCTGGTCGATCTCTGCGGTCGTCTCCGCGTAGTTGTGGTAGCGGGAGTCCGCCGACGGGAAGTCGTACAGCCGGACCTCGTTCCCGGCGGTCCGGTCGGGTGCCGCGCCGAGCGGGGTGACCTCGTAGCCGAGGCGGCGCAGTGCGGTGATCTGGCCGGCGCGTCCGGAGACCACCACGGTCTCCTCGTCGGCCTCGTCGACGCTCACCCCGGCCGCGGCGATCGCGGTGCGGGTGACGGGGGTGTTGTGGTGGCGGCCGACGTGGATCTCGTACTGGCGGACGGTGTCGGCGGCGGGGTCGGAGGCGGCGGGGGCGGCCGTGGGCGGGGTGCTGCCGGCGGCGGCCTGGGTGACGGTCCCCGACAGGGGGGCGGCGAGGGCCAGCGTGAGCAGGCCGGTGAGCGCCGCGGAGCGTGTGCCGCGGAGGCGGAGTCGCATGAAATCTCCTTGTGGGAGGTGGGGTTGTTCCGTGCGACGTGCGACGTGCGACGTGCTGGGTGCGGGTGCCGCTCATGGTCGGGGTGTGACATGGTCCGGTCAATACGGGATTCGGACGTGCCGTACGGCGGGGAAGGGGCCGCGCAGTGTACGTGAGCACCCACTCCCGGGCCGGGTCCCCGGCAAAGTGCACCCGGCGGTGTGATCCGCGGAGTGCGTCCTTGCACGGGCTGGGGGAGAGTGGGGCTCCGCGCAGAAAGGGAGCCGCACCCTCCGGCTCGTCGACGACACCCCGAGGACTGGCTGACGATGGGCGGATCGGCGTCACCCCGGCCCCCGCACCGGGCGGCGCCCAGCAGGCAGGCACCGCGCCATGAGCCCTCGTGCACGGAACCTCCGCGCACCCCGCCCCGCCTTCCTGACCTTCCTGACCCTCCCGGCCTTCCTGACCCTCCCAGCCTTCCCGGCCTTCCCGTGGAGACCACCAGCTTCGTCGACCGGCGGGCGGAACTGCGCCAGGGCCGCGAGCTGTTGAGCCGCGCGCGCCTGGTCACCCTGACCGGCCCCGGCGGAGTGGGCAAGACGCGGCTCGCGGGCCGCCTCGCCGCGCGAGTCGCCCGGGCCTTCCCGGACGGAGTGCGGTACGTCCGACTGGCCGGGCTGCGGGACCCGGCCCTGGTGCCGCTCGCCGCCGCCGACGCGCTGGGCCTGCACGACCACTCCCGGCGGCCCGCCCTCGACGCCCTCGTGGAGCGGGTCCGCGACCGGCGGCTCCTCCTCGTCGTCGACAACTGCGAGCACCTGCTGACCGCCTGCGCCACCCTGGCCGCCGCCCTGCTCCACGGCACCACCGGGGTCCGGGTCCTCGCCACCAGCCGGCACCGGCTCGGCCTCACCGAGGAACACCTGCTGGACGTCCGGCCCTTGCCGGTGCCCGATCCCGACGGTGACCTGTCCGCCGCCTGCTGCCCGGCGCTCGCGCTGTTCGCCGACCGCGCCTCCGCCGTCGTCCCCGGCTTCCGGCTCACCGCCGCCAACCGGGCCGCCGTGGCCCGCCTCTGCCGCCGCCTCGACGGACTGCCCCTCGCCATCGAACTCGCCGCCGTCCGGCTGCGCGTCCTCGGCGTCGAACAGCTCCTGGAACGCCTCGACGACCGGTACCGCCTGCTCACCGCCGGCAGCTCCGCCGTACCGGCCCGCCACCGGACCCTGCGCGCCGCCGTCGACTGGAGCCACGACCTGTGCACCCCGGCCGAACGCCTGGCCTGGGCCCGCCTCTCGGTACTGGCCGGCGCCTTCGACCTGGAAACGGCGGAGGCGGTGTGCGACGACGCCGACGGGGCGGGGACGGCCGGGACGGCGGGGCCACCGGGTGCGTTCGGGGCGTCCGGGGCGTCGGAGCCGACGGCGACGGGGGGTGGTCGGGCCGGTCGTGCGGGGGCGCCGGCGGGGGAGGCGGGTGGTTGTGCCGGCGGCGCGGGGCCGTCGGGGGCGGCGGGGGACCGCGCCGGGCGGGCGGGGCCGGATCGGGTGGGGGGCCGTGCCGGTCGTGCGGGGGAGGCGGGTGGTCGTGCCGGTCGGAGCGGGCCGACGCCCGCCGGCGGCCGTGACGGCCGGATGCGGTCCGGTGCCTCCCCCGGCAGCGCCTGCCGGCCCGTACAGCCGGCGGTGGCGGGGCGAGGTGACCTCGGCCGGTCGGAGCAGCCCGCGGACGCGGGCGGGGTGCCGGAGCCCGCCGAGGAGGCGCCCCGCGACCCCGTTCCGGCCCGGCCGGCGCAGGCGTTCGACGTGCTGGAGGCCGTCGCCGGGCTCGTGGACAAGTCCGTCCTGTGCCGCGAGGCCGGACCCGACGGCGTACGGTACCGGCTGCTCGACACCCTGCGGCAGTACGGCCTGGAACGGCTGCGGGCGATCCCGGGGGAGGAGTCCGCCGCCCGGCTGCGCCACCGGGAGTGGATGCAGCGCCGAGCCGAAGCCTGCGAACGCGCCTGGTTCGGCCCGGACCAGCCCGCCGTCGTCGCCCGCCTCGCCGCCGACCGCGACAACCTGCGCGCCGCCCTCGACCACGGCCTGACCACCCCCGGCGAGGCCCGCGCCGCACTCCGCCTCGCGGGCACCCTCTGGTTCCACTGGCACGCCTGCGGAGCCCCCCGCGAGGGCCGCTACTGGCTGGACCGCGCCCTCGACGCCGACCCCGAGCCCAGCCGCGACCGGGCCCGCGCCCTGTGGGCCGCCGCCCTGCTCGCCGGCTGCCCCGAGGACCTCACCCGGGGCCGGCGCCGCGCCGAGGAGGCCCGCGACCTCGCCCTCCGGCTGGGCGAGCGGGCCGAGGCCGCGCACGCCGAGTACGTCATCGGCGTCATCCGGCTCTTCGCCGACGACCTCACCGGCGCACTGGACCACTTCCGCGCCGCCGCCGCCCGCGGCCGCGTCCCCGGCCAGCACCCCAGCCTGGTCGGTCTGGACCGCGTCGAACTCGCCTGCGCCCTCTCCTTCCTCGGCCGCCCCGACGAGGCCATCGCCGTCTGTGAGGAGACCCGTCGGCTCTGCGCCGGCCATGGGGAGCGCTGGGTGCTGTCGTACGTCGAGCGGATGCTCGCCCTGGCCCACGCCGTACGGGAGGACTGGCCGCGCGCAGACCGCCACGGCCGGGCGGCACTGCGTCTGAAGCACGCCGTGCACGACGTCGTCGGCATCGGCCTGACCCTCGACCTGCTCGCCCGGATCGCCGCCGGGCGCGACGTCCCCGAACGCGCGGCCGTGCTGCTCGGCGCCGCCGACCGGGCCTGGGCGGACGTCGACCGCGACCGCTGGGGTTCCGCCGCCCTCGCCGCCACCCGCCGCGACAGCGAGACCCGCGCCGTCGCGGCGCTCGGCCGGCCCGCCTTCCGCCGGGCCTACGAGCGGGGCGGCGCCCTTCCCCTCGCCGACGCCGTCGGCTACGCGGCCGACGGGCGGCAGCCGGCCCCGCGCGGCCCCGACGAGGCCCCGCCCGCGGCGGCCGTTCCCGAAGGCGTCCGGCTCACCCCGCGCGAGACCCAGGTCGCCGAACTCGTCGCCCAGGGACTCGCCAACCAGCAGATCGCCGACCACCTGGTGATCGCCCGCCGCACGGCCGAGGGCCACGTCGAACGCATCCTCAGCAAGCTCGGCTTCAACAACCGCAGCCAGATCGCGGCCTGGGTGGCCGGGCAACGGTGACACGGAACCGTCCCGACATCAGACGCCCCTGACACCAGATGCCCCTGACACCAGACGCACCCCGACCCGGAAAGGACTCCGAGGCCCCCATGACCGCCACCACCGTCCGGCCCACCGAGGCACACAGCGCGTTCACCCACCGGATGAGCGCGGTGGGCACCGACGACGCCTTCCTCGCCGCCGCGCTCCCCTTCCTCGCCGAGGGGATCGCCGCCCCCGACGAACCGCAGCCCGTCGCCATCGCCGACCCCGCCAAACTGGACCTGCTGCGCGACGCCCTCGGCCCTGACACCAAGGCGGTCGGGTTCGTCCCGCACACCGAGTGGTACGCCGGTTCCGCCGCCAACGCCGTCGCCCGCGCCGCCGGCCACCTCGCCGCGCACGCCGGGCCCGGCGGCCGGATCCACCTCCTCATGGAGCCGGTGTGGGGCGGACGCGCGGGCCGCTCACCGCGCGAGAGCGCCGAGTGGATCCGCTACGAGGCCCTCGCCAACCTCCTGTTCGCCCCGGCCGCGACGACCGCGCTGTGCGTCTACGACACCCGCAGCGCCGGCCCCGCCGTCATCGAGGCCGCCCGTCGCGCCCACCCCGACAGCGACGTCTACGAGGACCCGCTGCGACTCGCCGCCGAGCTGGACGCCGTACCGCTGCAGCCGGCGCCGCGCGACGCCGCCCGGCTGACCCGGCCGGACGCGGGGGCCGTACGCGCCTGGGCCGAACGGAACGGGCTGCCCGTCGCGGACGCCGAACTGTTCGGCACGGCCGTCGCCGAAGCCGCCGTCCTCGGCCCGGTCACCGGGGTCACGCTGTGGGGCGAGGCCCCGGGCTGCGTCTGCGAACTCGCCCTCGGCCGCCGCGTCGACGACCCGCTCGCCGGCTTCGTCCCGCCGCGCGACGGCGACCTCGCCCCCGGACAGGGCCTGTGGTACGCCCGCCAGGTCTGCGCCTACGTCGATCTGCGTCCCGGTGACAACGGGGGAACGACCGTACGGTTGCAGTACGCGTAGCCGTACCGGCGGCTCGGCACGCAGGACGTGCTCGGGTAGGGAATCGGGTAGTCCTCCCCGTGCGGGGGCGTACGGCGCGGCACATGCTGGACCCATGCTGGAAACTTCCGGGGCACGCCGCCCGGACCCCGCCCCCCGGTACGGCGCGTCCCTGCAACCACCCATGCGGGCCGGCCATGTGAGCGTGGCGTACGAGCCCCGCCCGAGTGCCGTCCGGGAGGCCCGTGCGGAGGTCCGCACGCAGTTGGACAGGTGGGGGCTGGGCGACCGCGACGACCTGGTGGACACCACGGAGCTGCTCGTCAGCGAGCTGGCCACCAACGCGTTGCTGCGCCCCCGCGGAACCATGGGCGTGGCGGGCACCCCCGCCGCCACCCCGTTCCGGCTCACCCTGTCGGCGGCGCACGACGTCCTGCGCTGCGAGGTCGCCGACACCGGCGCCCGCGGCGCCGAGGGCATGGAGACCGGCGGTGTCGAAGGGGGCCGGTTCGCGGAGAACGGCCGATTCACCGAGGGCGTGCCGAGCCTGTTCCTCGTACGGGCGCTCGCGCGGCGGTGGGGGTACCACCGGGCCGGGCCTGGCGAGGTGGTGTGGTTCGAGCTGGGGACGTGCGAATGCGGGACCGATCCGGGCACGCCCCCTTGTCCGGGGCGCCGTCTTCCGCTTCGTTGACCTTCATGGCGGACACCACGGGAGACCCCACTCGCACCGAGGCCACCACCGACCCTCAGTCACGACAGTCCAGTTGGCGTCATATCGGCCCCGGCATCGTCGTCGCCGCGACCGGCGTCGGCGCCGGGGACCTCGTCGCGACCCTGATCGCCGGGAGCAGCTTCGGCTACACCCTGCTGTGGGCGGCGGTCGCCGGCTGCCTGGTGAAGATCTCCCTCGCGGAGGCCGCCGGGCGCTGGCACCTGTCCACCGGGCGCACCCTGTTCGACGGCTGGGCGAGCCTCGGCCGCTGGGCGACCTGGTTCTTCGCCGGGTACGTGGTGATCTGGGGGTTCGTGTACGGGGCGGCGGCGATGTCGGCCGGCGCGCTCCCGCTGCAGGCGCTGTTCCCGGACGTGATGGACCTCAAGTGGTGGGCGGTCGCCTGCGGCCTGGTCGGTCTGGTCTTCGTCTGGTTCAACCGGTACGCGGTGTTCGAGAAGGTCATGACGGTCCTGGTGGGCGTCATGTTCGTGGTGACCGTGTACCTGGCGGTCCGGGTCACCCCCAACCTCCCCGACCTGCTGGCGGGTCTGCTGCCGGTCCTCCCCGACGAGGAGGACTCCGTCCTCAACACCCTCGGCCTGATCGGCGGCGTCGGCGGCACCATCACGCTCGCCGCCTACGGCTACTGGGTCAACGCCAAGGGCTGGAGCGACACCGGTTGGATGAAGGTGATGCGCCTGGACAACCGGGTCGCCTACGCCACCACCGGCGTCTTCGTCGTGGCGATGCTGATCGTCGGCGCGGAGCTGCTGCACTCCGCCGGGATCGCCCTCGCCGGCGGCGGCAAGGGACTGATCCAGCTCGGCGGCGTCCTGGAGGCCGAATACGGCGCCGCGACCGCCAAGTTCTTCCTGATCGGCTTCTTCGCCACCTCCTTCACCTCGCTGATCGGCGTCTGGCACGGCGTGAGCCTGATGTTCGCGGACTTCGTCGCCCGCTACCGGGGCGGCCGGGACCGGCAGGAGGTGACGGGCGAGAACGCAGCCGCCGGGCGGCGGGAACGGTCCTGGCCGTTCCGCGCCTACCTGCTCTGGCTGACCTTCCCGCCCATCGTCCTGCTCTTCCAGGGCCGGCCCTTCCGCCTGGTCATCCTCTACGGGGTACTCGGCGCGGCCTTCCTGCCGTTCCTCGCCGGCACCCTGCTCTGGCTCCTCAACTCCTCGCGCACCCCCAGGGAGTGGCGCAACGGGGCACTGAGCAACACGATGCTGTCGATCGCGGGGTTGCTGTTCCTCGTGCTGTGCGTGAAGCAGATCTGGGACCAGGACTGGTCGGCGTTCTTCTGACGCACGGTCAGCCGAGGGCCTCCCACTCCGGGGACAGGGCGATCCGGCGCAGCTCGTCCATGGTGAGGGCCGGGTCGGTGCGGGTGGCCGGGGTGACCTGGGAGCCCGCGTTGAAGGCGCTGATCACGATCCGGCGCCCGTCGGGCCGGATCGTGTCGACGGTCCACATCACCACCCCGTCCATCCCCTTCTCGCCCGGCCCCTGGTGCGTGGCGACCCGGGTGCCGTCGGGCAGGGTCTCGTCGGACGCGTCGAACAGCTGGTCGCGCACGTCGTTCATGTCCGGCTGCACGTTGATCTGCACGAAGCTCTCCCCCTTGCCGTCGTCGACCACGACATAGCCGTACTGCGAGTCCTCGCCGGACTTGTCGACCACCTTCACGTCCTTGGGCATCAGCCGCGTGAGGACCACGATGAGCCGCTGCCCGCCGATACCGTCGTCCGAGCCCCCCGGGACCGGCGCGGTGGTGGGCTTCGTCCCGTCCTCGGGAAGCGCGTCGACGAGGGGCAGCCAGGCGTGGGCGGTGACGACCGTCTCCAGCTGCGCCGGGGACAGCGGCGGCTGCGGACGGGTGACCGCCTCGCCCTTCTCCGCCGGTGCGTTCCACTCCGTCAGCGACACGTACTGACCGGACGCGGTGATCAGGTCCGCGCGCCAGAGCTTGGTCTCCACCCGGCGGTCCGGGTACTCGTACCCCTGGTACAGCTTGAGCACCGACCCGTTCGGCAGCCGCCGCACCGAGCACTCGTCGTGGTTGGTGAACCGCTTGTCGGGGCACTCGCTCAGCTCGCGGGCCTGCCCGCCGCCGGGCTCGACCCGGTCCAGGTTGACCCCGATCGCGGCCGCGCCCCGGCCGTCGTCGTAGACGAGCGAGGCGTACGGCGCCGCTCCGCCCTCCGTGCCGCTGCCCGTCTCCTTGCTGGTCATCCCCTCGGGGAGCAGCGACTTCAGCGTGGTGAGCAACTGCTCGGCGGTGACGCCGTCCCCCGACGGCGTGGCCGCCGCGGTGCGGCTCGCGGCGACGGACGAGGTCCGCGGCGCGCCGTCGGCGTCACCGCCGTTCGCCACGAGCAGCGCACCGCTCACACAGGCGAGTGCCACCGCGGCGGCGCCGCCCACCACGGCGACGTTGCGGCGCGCCCGCAGCCGCCGGCCACGGGCCGTACCGGCGGCCGCCAGCGCGGGCCGGTCGGTGTCGAAGTCACTGCCGGTCGCCTGCAGGGCGGCGGACAGCCGGTCCTCGAAGGGGTCGTTGTACTGGTCGTCGACGGACATGGGGAACCACCGTTTCGGTTCGGTCGGCGAGGAAGGACGAAGAAGGACGGGGAAGAACGGGAGAGACAGGGGGTGCGGTCAGGGACGGGCGTAGGCGCCGATGTCCTCGCCGAGCAGATCCCGCAGCCGGGCCAGGGCCCGGGTGCACCGGGTGCGCACGGCGGCGGCACTGGTGTCCATCGCGTCCGCGGTCTCCTGGACGGACCGGTCCTCCCAGTAGCGCAGCACGACCACGGCACGGTCCTTGACCGGCAGTCGCCCCAGCGCGTCGAGGAGGGTGAGCCGCAGCGTCGCGTCGGAGGCGGCCGCGGCCGTCTCCGGCAGGACCGCGGTGGCGCGTTCGGTGCTGCTGCGTCGCCGCTGGTGGGCGAGGAAGGTCCGGGTGAGCACGGTCTGCGCGTAGGCGGCCGGGTTCCCGACACGGGAGACCCGCCGCCAGCGGACGTAGATCCGGCCCAGGGCCTCCTGCACCAGGTCCTCCGCGAGATGCGTGTCACCGGCGGTGAGCAGGCACGCCGACCGGTACAGATGCCCGGCACGCGCCGCCGCGAACTCCGCGTACTCGTCCGCCCGGGCCTGTCTCATGCGTTCTCCTGTAGCTGGGTGCCGGCTGTGTTCGAGGTCCTCACTTCTTCGATGCGGTGGGCCGGGGAGAATGTTTCACACCGATCCACACCGATCCTCGCTGTGCCGACCCACGGAGAACCGCCGATGACCCAGCAGCCCCCGCCCCCGCCCGGCTTCGGCCCGCCGCCACCCCAGTACGGACCCCCGCAAGCCACCCCTCCCGGCCCGTACGGCACCCCACCCCCCGCGTACGGCGGCCCCGTACCGCCACCGCCCGCGTACGCACCCGCTGGCCCGGCACCCGCCCCGGCCCCCGCTGGCCCCGGCCCGGAGTTCATGGCCGTCGACAAGCACAACGCGATCGTGGTCGACGCCGAGGGCGTCACCCTGGAGCTCTCCGGCGTCTCCGCCGAGTTCCCCTGGCCCGAGGTCCGCAGCGTCCACTACAAGGCGAGCCCCAACGGCAAGTCCCTCATGCTCGCCGTGATCCACCTGGACGGCCTGGTCTACGAGGGAGAGGTCACGGCCCGCCCCCAGTCCCGCCTGACGGAGTGGTTCGCACAACTGGCCTGGGTACTGGGCCACTACCGCCCGCACGGCTGACGACCGCGCCCAGATCAGGTGGCCGGACTGCCTCCCCCGCCTTGATGCCGAGAACAATCCGCCGACATGCCTCCCGACGCGTCGGACCAGGTGGACGTCCTCGGCTCCGGCTATGGAGATGCAGGGCGTTGCCCTACGAGCCCGTAACACGATCTTGTTGATCGGCCCTGGTCGGCCGTGACTGGTGTGACGATTCG
>NZ_JBYIQX010000022.1:0-123969 GCF_057707805.1 Streptomyces sp. bgisy159
CCTTGACGGCCCCGTCCGCGGTGGCCTGCCCGGTGGAGCCGCCGGCGGTGGTCCCGAACCAGACCAGGGTGCCCGCGGCAGCCGCGGCCACGGCGGTACCCACCAGTCTCTTCAGCTGCATGGTGTTCCTCACTCCTCGACATTTCCGAGTTGACGGCGAACGTGGAGGAGCACCGTTCGGTGTTCACGCAAGCCCCCCCACTTGCGCCTGAAAACTTACTCGAAGGCGTTCGTGGAACGGGGAGTTGAATGACCGAGATCTTCACTTCCTGCGCGGAAACCGATCAGAATCAGCCAAGTCGAGACTGGAAGGTGCCGTCGTCGGCTACGTCAACCGCCCACGTCAACCGCCCGCGTTCTGCACGCGCGTTCGTGGGAGACCGCGCATCCACGCGGGCCGTGGACGCGTCTACGTCGTCATGGACCCTGTTGACCTGCGCAAGCCACCCGCGCGTCAGGAACCGCCCGAGGGGTGTCTGGTCGTCGCGATCCGTATGCCGGTCCGCGTCGCCGTGCTGGTGCTGGTGCTGCCGGTGCGGATGGCGTGGGACGCGCTCGCCGCCGCCGGGCGGTTCGTCACGCGCACGGTGCTCCGGCCGGCGGGGCGGGCCCTCGTGTGGCTGGCCGGGGTACTGCTCGTCCGGCCGGCCGTCGTCCTCTGGCGGTACGGCGTACTGCCCCTGTGCCGGGCCCTCGCATGGCTGGGACGGGTGCTGCTGGTGGTGCCGGTCGTCCTCCTGTACCGCTCCGTCCTCGCCCCGGTCGGCCACGCCCTCGCCCTGCTCGCGAGCCGAGCGGCCGCGGCACTCGCCTGGCTGTACGCGCGCGTGCTCACCCCGTTCGGGCACGCCGCGCTGCGGCTGCTGCGGGGCACCGCGTCCGCCCTCAGGACCGTCGCACTCGGGGCCTGCACCGCCGTGGCCTGGCTGGTGCGGTATGCGGTTGTCGTGCCGGTGGCCTGGCTGGTGCGGTACGTGGTCGTCGTGCCCGTGGTCTGGCTCGTGCGGCATCTCGTCGTCGCCCCCGCGCGGTGGCTGTACGCCAGGATCCTCACCCCCGTCGGACGCGCCGCCGGCCGGCTCGCGGGGCTGTTGCTCGCCGGCGTGGGCCTGGGGCTGTACTGGTCCGGCCGGGTACTGCTCGTGCTGCCCGCGTCGGCGCTGTGGCGATGGGTCCTCGTGCCCCTCGGGCGGCTTCTCGCCCTCCTCGCGAGGGAGGTCGCGGAGGCCCTCGGGCACGCCTGGCGGATGGCGGGACGGATCTCGGTCGCCGTCGGACGGTTCCTCGGGACGCTCTTCCGGTTGGTCTTCGTCGAGCCGGTGCGCTGGGTCCACCGCACGGTCCTCACGCCCGTGGGACACCTGCTGCGCGACGCCGTCCTGCGGCCTGCGGCCGAGGCCGCCCGCGCCGCCGGCAGGGCCGGCCGCCAGGCCGTCGCCGCCGCCCGCGAGACCGTACGGCAGGTGCGCGCCGACGTACGCCGGGCCCTGTTCGGGAGGCCCCCGGAGAGGGAAGCGGTGGGCGGGCGGGAACCTCAGCCCTCCGGGGCACGTACTCTTGGTAGAAGTACCACCGCTCTCACGAAGGACTAGGACACTGGGCAAGCGACAGCCCGAAGGCCCGCCGCCCGCACCCGCGGTGCAGCGCATCCGACTGCGCTACACCAAGCGCGGCCGCCTCCGGTTCACCAGCCACCGTGACTTCCAGCGCGCCTTCGAGCGTGCGCTGCGCCGCGCCGAGGTGCCGATGGCGTACTCGGCGGGGTTCACGCCGCACCCCAAGGTGTCGTACGCCAATGCCGCACCCACCGGCACGGGCAGTGAGGCGGAGTATCTGGAGATCGCGCTCACCGAGGCCCGGGACCCGGAAGGTCTGCGGGTCCTTCTCGACGAGTCGCTGCCCGCCGGGCTCGACGTCGTCGAGGCGGTGGAGGCGCGGACCTCCGGACTCGCCGACCGGCTGGCGGCCTCGGTGTGGGAGCTGCGACTGGCCGGGGTCGACCCCCTCGACGCCGAGCGCGCGGTGACCGCCTTCAACACGGCCGACACCGTCGAGGTGCAGCGCCGCACCAAGAACGGCGTGCGCACCTTCGACGCACGCGCCGCCGTCGTCACGCTGGAAACACGAGAAACAACGGAAACGCACAGTTCGCCGGCTGATAGGCCCAGCGACCAGCCCTGTGCGATACTGCGGCTGGTTGTTCGGCACGTGACGCCTGCCGTACGACCCGACGACGTCCTGTCCGGTCTCCGCGCCGTGGCCGACCTGGCGCCGCCGGTCCCCGCAGCGGTGACCAGGCTGGCGCAGGGGCTGCTCGATGAAGAGACCGGCACGGTGACCGACCCGCTCGCGCCCGACCGCGAGGCTGCGACGGCCCTACCCACGGCCGCTTCCGCCGCCGCCGCGACGGCGCCGGCGTAAGGAAGGTCCCGCGAAGGGACGGACGTCGTAGCGCCGCCCTCGTACTCGGGAGCCACCTGGGTCGGGCAGCGCACCGACCAGAAGACTTTCGCCAGGCCGTGCGCATTCGGCGTACGGAACCGGCGAGACAGGACACAGAGAGCTCCCGTGCGGCGCCCGCGCCCCGGACGGCGGCACCGCGCATCGCGCGAGCCGCGGACGTCAACGGCGGACGATCCTCATGATCGACGCCGGACCAGGCGCGGCGCCCGGGAGCCTGACGGGAGAAACGCCCGCATGCTCGAACCGATCGAACCCACTCAGGGTTCCGAAACCACCACCCCCAGCGACACCCTGCCGCCGCGTCGTCGGCGCCGGGCCGCTTCCCGCCCCGCCGGTCCGCCGGTCGCCGCCTCCGAGATGACCGAGGACGTCACCGCTTCGGCCATACCGGCCGAGGAGGACACCGCCGAGGAGCAGACCGGGGTGCAGACGCCCGAGGCCGAGGACACCGAGGCGCAGGACACCGAGGCGCAGGACACCGAGGCGCAGGACACCGAGGCGCAGGACACCGAGGCGCAGGACACCGAGGCGCAGGACGCCGAGGATGCCGCGCCGCGTCGTACGCGTCGTCGGGCCACGCGCCGTGCCTCCGCGCCCGCCGGCACCCCGGCGTCCGCTGGTAGCGCCGAGACCGCGGAGACCGTCGTACCGGCCGCCGCCGAACCCGCCGCCGAGATGCCGGAGCCCCAGGAGACCGCGCAGCCCGTGGCCGAGGAGGCCGGAGGGGCCGAGGAGGCCGCGCCGCGTCGTACGCGTCGTCGGGCCACGCGCCGCGCCTCCGCGCCCGCCGGCACCCCGGCGTCCGCCGAGGCCGCCGAGAGCGTTCTGCCCGCGGCCTCCGCGCCCAGCCAGGCCGAGGAGGCCGCCGTGACCGAGACACCGTCCGACCGAGCCACCGCCGAGACGGCCGCCGCGCCCGCCGCCGAGGCCGCGCCCGCCGGCCGTACCCGCCGTCGGGCCACCCGCCGCGCCTCCGCGCCCGCCGCTGCCCCCCAGCAGACCGAGGCCCCAGGCACCACCGAGGCTCCCGAGGTTCCTGCGGCCGCCGAGGCCGCGGAGCCCGCCGAGGCGCAGACCGCCGCCGCCGAGGAGGCCGCGCCCAGGACCCGTACGCGCCGACGCGCCACCCGCAAGGCGACCGCTCCCGCCGGGGCGGCCGAGGGCGCGGAAGCCGGTACCCCCACGGGCCGGGCCGTCGCCGCGGAGGCCGCCGAGACCCCGGCCGCCGAGCTGACCGGCGAGGTGCTGCCCGCCGCCGGGACGGCCGCCCAGGCCACCACCGGCGAGGAGCGCCCCGCGGAGAAGGCCCCGGAGGGGAAGACCGCTGCGGAGGAGCCCGCGGAGGAGCCCGCCGAGGCGGCCGCTCCCCGGCGCGGCCGTCGCCGGGTCGTGCGCAAGACCGCCGGTGGGCTGTTCGCCGAGCCGGCCGCGACGCAGAGCACCGAGGGTGCCGAAGCCGAGGCGCCGCGCCGCCCGGCGCGGCCCGCGGTGGCCGTGTTCCAGCCGCCGGTGTTCGCCGAGCCCAGGTTCCAGACGCCGGAACGGGCCGCCGCCGAGGCCGCCGCCGCGGAGTCGGAGAGCGGGACCGCCGAGGCCGAGGAGGCCGCCGAGGAGCCGACCGGGTCGCGGCGCCGGCGCCGCCGCCGCGGTGCCACCGCGGGCGAGGAGACCACGGCGCCCACCTTCCAGACGCCCGAGAACGCGGAGTCCACCGAGGCCGCCGCCGAGCCCGCCGCGGAGGAGACGGCCGAGGACGCCGAGGACCTCGTCGAGGGTGAGGAGACCGAGGACGGCGAGGAGACCGGCTCGCGCCGCCGGCGCCGCCGGGGCGGTCGCCGACGCCGCCGGGGCGAGGCCGCCGAGGGCGAGGGCGGGGACGCCGAGGCCGAGGAGCTCGCCACCGAGCAGGCCGCGCAGGACACCGAGGACACCGCCGAGCAGGAGGAAGAGGACGCCGAGGAGGGCGGTGCCGAGGGCTCCGGCTCCAGCGCCGGCACCCGCCGTCGTCGCCGTCGCCGCCGTCGGGCCGGTGACACGTCCGTGGACACCGAGCCGTCCGCCGACGACCCCGAGCGCACCGTCGTCAAGGTCCGCGAGCCCCGCAAGGCGGCCGAGCCGTCCGACGAGGTGCAGTCCATCAAGGGCTCCACGCGTCTGGAGGCGAAGAAGCAGCGCCGCCGGGAGGGCCGCGAGCAGGGCCGCCGCCGCGTGCCCATCATCACCGAGGCCGAGTTCCTGGCCCGGCGCGAGGCCGTCGAGCGGGTCATGGTCGTCCGCCAGCACGGCGACCGTACGCAGATCGGCGTGCTGGAGGACGGTGTGCTCGTCGAGCACTACGTCAACAAGGAGCAGTCGACGTCGTACGTCGGCAACGTCTACCTGGGCAAGGTGCAGAACGTGCTGCCGTCGATGGAGGCCGCCTTCATCGACATCGGCAAGGGCCGCAACGCCGTGCTGTACGCCGGTGAGGTCAACTTCGAGGCGCTGGGCATGGCCAACGGGCCGCGCCGCATCGAGTCCGCCCTGAAGTCCGGCCAGTCGGTCCTGGTGCAGGTCACCAAGGACCCGATCGGCCACAAGGGCGCGCGTCTGACCAGCCAGGTCTCCCTGCCGGGCCGTTACCTGGTGTACGTCCCCGAGGGGTCGATGACCGGCATCAGCCGCAAGCTGCCCGACACCGAGCGGGCACGGCTGAAGACCATCCTCAAGAAGATCGTCCCCGAGGACGCGGGCGTCATCGTGCGTACCGCCGCCGAGGGCGCGAGCGAGGAGGAGCTGCGCCGGGACGTCGAGCGGCTGCAGGCGCAGTGGGAGGAGATCCGCAAGAAGGCGAAGGGCGGCGGCTCGAGCGCGCCGTCCCTGCTGTACGGCGAGCCGGACATGACGGTCCGGGTCGTGCGGGACATCTTCAACGAGGACTTCTCCAAGGTCATCGTCAGCGGTGACGAGGCCTGGGGGACCATCCACGGCTATGTGTCGCACGTCGCCCCGGACCTCGCCGGGCGGCTGTCGAAGTGGACCTCCGAGGTCGACGCCTTCGCCACCTACCGGATCGACGAGCAGCTCGCCAAGGCGCTGGACCGCAAGGTCTGGCTGCCCAGCGGCGGTTCGCTGGTGATCGACCGGACCGAGGCGATGGTCGTCATCGACGTCAACACCGGCAAGTTCACCGGCCAGGGCGGCAACCTGGAGGAGACGGTCACCAGGAACAACCTGGAGGCGGCGGAGGAGATCGTGCGCCAGCTGCGGCTGCGCGACCTCGGCGGCATCATCGTGATCGACTTCATCGACATGGTGCTGGAGTCCAACCGGGACCTCGTGCTGCGCCGGCTGCTGGAGTGCCTGGGCCGCGACCGCACCAAGCACCAGGTCGCCGAGGTGACCTCGCTCGGCCTGGTCCAGATGACCCGCAAGCGGGTCGGCCAGGGCCTGCTGGAGTCCTTCTCCGAGACCTGCGTCCACTGCAACGGGCGCGGCGTCATCGTCCACCTCGACCAGCCGTCGGCGACCGGCGGCAAGCGCAAGAAGCGCGGTCGCGGCGGTGAGCACGTCCACGAGCACGACGCCGTCGTGGAGGTCCCGGAGACCGCCGAGAGCGCCGTGTCCGCAGAGCCGGCCGTGACCGCGGAGGAGGAGGCCGAGCGCGAGGCCGAGACCGCCGCGGTGGCGGAGCCGGTCGCGCTGCCCTCGCCGGACTTCGCGCCGGACGAGGAGCTGTACAGCAGCGTCGCCGAGGCCGAGGCCGCGGCCGGCCGGGGCCGTACCCGGCGCCGGGCGAGCCGCCGCGCGTCGGCACCGGCGGGCGCGCCGAGGTCGAAGCGGGCTGAGGCGCCGGCCGAGACACCGCGCGGGACCGAGACACCGCGCGAGACCGAGGCAGTGGCCGAGCCGGCCGCCCCCGCGCCCACCGCGCAGGACGTCACCGCCGAGGCGGAGGCGGCGCTTCCGGTGCAGCCCGCCGAGGCCGCCGCCGCGCACGCCGAGCCGGCCGCCGTGGAGGACCCGGTCGTCGAGGCCGCGCCCGCCGAGGAGGCCGCGCCCAAGGGCCGTACGCGTCGTCGGGCCACCCGCAAGGCGTCCGCGCCGGCCGGTTCGCCGGCGGGTGCGGAGGCGGCCGTGGTGACCGTCGCCGAGCCGGCCGCCGGTGAGCCGGCCGCGGTGCCCGCCGAGGGGTCCGCCGAGCAGGTGGAGGTCCCGGCCGGGGCTGCCGCGGGGGAGGCCGAGCCGGTCGCCGCCGAGAGCGCCGCGCCCGCCCGCCCGCGTCGTCGCGCCGTCCGCAAGACCATCGCGCCGACCGCGTCCGAGGAGGCGGCCGTCGTGGTCGTCCCGGCGGCTGAGGAGCCGGCCGAGTCGGCCGCGGCCCCGGAGGCCGCCGGTACGGCCGAGTCCGCAGAGTCCGCAGAGTCCGCCGAGTCCGCCGAGGAGGTCGCTCCGGCGGCCAAGAAGACGGCGCGCAAGGCCGCCAAGAAGGCCACGGCGAAGAAGGCCGCCACCAAGAAGACGGCGGCCAAGAAGACCGCGGCGAAGAAGACGGCCGCCAAGAAGACGACGGCGAAGAAGGCCGCCAAGACGGTCACGAAGAAGACCGCGGCGGCCCAGCAGAGCACGTCGTCGGCGTCGGCCCCGGCCGACGAGAGCTGAGCGGCGCGGGGCGCCGGTCCGGCAGGGCCGGCGCCCCGTCCGCGCGCTCGCGCCGCGTGGGGCCGACGTGACCGGCCGCACACCGGCGGGGCCCGCCCCGGTTTGACCCCTTCGGCAGCGGACCCGTAACCTTGACCGTCGGCGTGTCGAATGACCACGCCACATCCCCGTAAACCTCTTCCTCCCGGGCCTTCGGTGGCCGGGAGAGGCCGCCCGCTGTCGTGGACGGCTGGCCTTCGGGGGTGCCGTTTTCCGAGCGAAAGAGAGATCCGCGTGTACGCCATCGTGCGCAGCGGTGGTCGCCAGCACAAGGTTGCTGTCGGCGACATCGTTGAGGTTGACAAGATTTCCACCGCCAAGGTTGGCGACACGGTCGAGCTCTCGACCCTGCTCGTTGTCGACGGCGACTCCGTGACCAGCGACCCGTGGGTGCTGGCCGGCATCAAGGTCCAGGCCGAGGTCGTGGACCACCACAAGGGCCAGAAGATCGACATTCTGCGCTACAAGAACAAGACCGGCTACCGCCGTCGTCAGGGCCACCGCCAGCAGTACACGGCGATCAAGGTCACCGCGATCCCCGCGGCTGCGAAGTAAGGACTGAGGAGAGATGGCACACAAGAAGGGCGCATCGTCCACCCGGAACGGTCGCGACTCCAACGCCCAGCGGCTCGGCGTGAAGCGCTTCGGCGGTCAGGTCGTCAACGCGGGTGAGATCCTGGTTCGTCAGCGCGGCACCCACTTCCACCCGGGCGCCGGTGTCGGCCGTGGTGGCGACGACACGCTGTTCGCGCTGCAGGCCGGTTCGGTGCAGTTCGGCACCCACCGTGGCCGCAAGGTCGTGAACATCGTTCCGGTCGCCTGACACCAGGCACAGACCGAACGCTTCGCGAGGCGGACCTCACTTCCCGGTCGGGAAGGCGGGTCCGCCTTTCGCGTGTTACTACGAAGACATCCCGTGCGTTCGACGACATCCCGTACGTCCGACGGCACACCGTACGTTTCTGGAGGCACCGAACCATGACCACCTTCGTGGACCGCGTCGAGCTGCACATCGCCGCGGGTAACGGAGGTCACGGCTGTGCCTCCGTCCACCGCGAGAAGTTCAAGCCGCTCGGCGGGCCCGACGGCGGCAACGGCGGGCGCGGCGGCGATGTGATCCTCACCGTCGACCAGTCCGTGACCACGCTGCTCGACTACCACCACTCCCCGCACCGCAAGGCCACGAACGGCAAGCCGGGCGAGGGCGGCAACCGCTCCGGCAAGGACGGCCAGGACCTGGTGCTGCCCGTGCCGGACGGCACCGTCGTCCTGGACAAGGCGGGCAACGTCCTCGCCGACCTGGTCGGGCACGGCACGTCCTTCATCGCCGCCCAGGGCGGCCGGGGCGGCCTCGGCAACGCGGCCCTCGCCAGCGCCCGCCGCAAGGCGCCCGGCTTCGCGCTGCTGGGCGAGCCCGGCGACCTGCGCGACATCGTGCTGGAGCTGAAGACCGTCGCCGACGTGGCGCTGGTGGGCTACCCGAGCGCCGGCAAGTCCTCGCTGATCTCCGTGCTGAGCGCGGCCAAGCCGAAGATCGCCGACTACCCGTTCACCACCCTGGTGCCCAACCTCGGCGTGGTGACCGCGGGTTCGACCGTCTACACCATCGCCGACGTGCCCGGTCTCATCCCCGGCGCCAGCCAGGGCAAGGGCCTCGGCCTGGAGTTCCTGCGCCACGTCGAGCGGTGCAGCGTCCTGGTGCACGTCCTCGACACGGCGACCCTGGAGTCCGACCGTGACCCCGTCTCCGACCTCGACGTCATCGAGGAGGAGCTCACGCAGTACGGCGGTCTCGACAACCGGCCGCGGGTCGTCGTCCTCAACAAGATCGACGTACCCGACGGCCTGGACCTCGCCGAGATGGTGCGGCCGGACCTGGAGGCGCGCGGCTACCGCGTCTTCGAGGTGTCCGCGGTCGCCCACAAGGGGCTGAAGGAGCTGTCGTTCGCGCTGGCCGACCTGGTGGCCAGGGCGCGGGCCGCCCGGCCGAAGGAGGAGGCGACCCGGATCGTCATCCGGCCCAAGGCCGTGGACGACGCGGGCTTCACCGTCAGCCGCGAGGACGACGGCCTGTTCCGGGTGCGGGGCGAGAAGCCCGAGCGCTGGGTGCGGCAGACCGACTTCAACAACGACGAGGCCGTGGGATACCTCGCCGACCGCCTCAACCGCCTCGGCGTCGAGGAGGAGTTGATGAAGGCGGGTGCCCGGGCCGGTGACGGCGTCGCCATCGGTCCCGAGGAGAACGCCGTCGTCTTCGACTGGGAGCCCTCCGTCATGTCCGGCGCCGAGATGCTCGGGCGCCGCGGCGAGGACCACCGCTTCGAGGCACCCCGCCCCGCGGCCCAGCGCCGCCGGGACCGGCAGGCGGAGCGGGACGACGCGGACCAGGACTACGACGACTTCGAGCCGTTCTAGGGACTCGTACTCCGCGTCGCCGCCCGGGAGGCGGCCGCAGGCCTTCGGGAAGCGGCGCGGGACTGCTGTAACGGACGAGGACCGGTCCCCGGTGGCGGGGGCCGGTCCTCGTCCGTTCGTGTCGGGTGTTCAGCGCTCCAGGAACGCGAACAGCTCCTCCCAGCGGTCCGTGATCTCCGAGGCCGAGAAGCGCTGGACGTTCTTGTGGGCCTTGTCCCCCATGGCGTCGCGCAGTTCGCCGTCGGCCATCAGCCGGCCCAGCGAGCGCGCCAGCTCGGAGGTGTTGCCGGGACGGGCCAGGAAGCCGTCCTCCTCGTGCCGGACGATCTCGCGGACGCCGGGGGCACAGTCGAAGGCCACGCACGGCAGCGCGCAGGACATCGCCTCCAGGAGCGCCAGCGGGAAGCCCTCACCGCGCGAGGACATCACGAAGAGGGACGCCCCGTGCAGGGCCCCCATGACGTCGGAGGTCTGGCCGGCCCACTCCACGGAGTCGTCGAGGCCCAGCTCGGTGCACTGTTCCCTGAGCTTGCCCTCGTCCGGCCCGGAACCGTAGATGCGCAGGCGCCAGCCGGGATGTTCGGGCGCCACCTCGGCCCAGGTGTCGAGGAGCAGGTCGACGCCCTTCTCGTAGCCGAGGCGGCCGATGCTCACCACGACCTTCTCGGTGCGGGGGGACGGGGTCTCCGCCATCATCGGGATGGGGTTCGGCATGAACCCCACGTTGTTCAGCCCGCGCACCATCCACAGGTCGGCGTCCTCCTGCGTCAGCACGAGCAGCCGGTCGACGTCCTTGTAGTACCGCTGGACGCGGTGGAAGCGCGAAGAGGTGCGGGACGTCTCGTACGCCTCGTGGCTCATGCCGATGACGCGGTGGCCGGCGGTGTCGGCGACGGCGACCCATTCCATGGCCCACACCTGGGTCACGATGATCATGGCGCCCGGACGTGCGGCGCGGAAGATCCCCGACAGGCGTTCCGCGGCCTGCCGCATCTCCGCCTCGCGCGCGGCCTCGCGGCGCCGGGCGGCCAGGTTGGCGCGGTCGGGCAGCGTGCGGGCCTGCCAGCGGCCCGGCGGGCGCACGTCGTACAGGGTCACCGTCTCGAACGGCGGGTTCTCGCCGAGATCCAGGGGCGTCTCGGTCGGGGCGATGCCCACGATGGTGACGCGGTGTCCCCGCTCGGCGAAGAGCCGGGCCATGAACGTCTGCCAGCGGGCCACACCGCCGAGTTCGTTGACCTCGTTGGCCACGAAGATGATGTCGCGCTGTGTCATCGGGCTTCTCCCCGGGTGCCGAAGAAGCGGTCGACGATCCGGGCGGCGGCGTCGCCCCGGTCGTACTCGCCGTACTGCGTCATGAACTCCTTGAGCCGTCCTTCGTAGCCGGAGGCGAGAGCGCCGAGGTCGGACAGCGCCTCGAAGAGGTCCTCCGTCGTCCTGACCACCGGTCCCGGCGCCTGCTCGGACAGGTCGAAGTAGGTGCCGCGGCTGCTTCCCACGTAGTCGTCCCAGTCGTAGGTGTAGAACAGCATGGGCCGCTGGAGGAGCGAGTAGTCGAACATGACCGAGGAGTAGTCGGTGATCAGCGCGTCGGACAGCAGCAGCAACGGCGTGATGTCGGGCTCCGCGCTGACGTTGACGACGCGTCCGGCGACCGACGGCGGAAGCGACACGCTGTTGAGGTAGTGGGTGCGGATCAGCAGGGTGAAGCGGTCGCCGAAGCGGTCCGCGAACTCCTCCACGTCGAACGGGAACTCGAACTTGCGCACCGCGCCGTTCGCCTGGGCCCGGAACGTCGGCGCGTAGAGCACCACCGGCAGGTCGCGGCGCAGTCCGAGTCGCTCGGCCAGTTCCTCGGTGGCCGCGGGCAGCGAGCCGGACTCGCGCGCCTGCACCAGCGCGTCGTTGCGGGGATAGCCCGTGCGCAGGAGCTTCTCCTCCGGGATCCGGAAGGCCCGGGCGAGGGTCCGTTCATCGTGCTCACCGCGCACCACGAAGTGGTCGAAGCGGTCGATCGCCTTCTGGTACTCGCGGCGCTCCGGCTCGGTCATGATCCGGCCCTGCGGCGCGTCGAAGCCCATGCGCTTGAGGGCGGAGCCGTGCCAGGTCTGGATGTAGGTGGTCTCCGGCCGCTTGCGCAGCTTCAGCGGGAAGCCCTGGTTGTCGACCCAGAACTCGGCCTGCGCCAGCGCCCGGAGGTAGCCCCAGGACCAGCGGCGCACCAGCTCGGCGTCCTTCGGGAACCCGGTGGGACGCTCACCGGCGTACGACCAGATGGCCCGGACGGGGAGGTTCCGGCGCCGCAGCTCCTCGTAGACGGCGCGCGGGCTGTCGCTGTACTGCTTGCCGAGGTGGCTCTCGAAGACGACCGTGCCCTTGCGGACGGGCAGCAGGCGGCTCATGCGCTCGTAGGTCTCGAGCTTGCGCGCACCGGAGTTGAGCTCCTTGCGCACCGACACGACCTTGCGCGCGACCTTCTTGGCCATCTGGGCGGGCGGGCTCTGCATGTTGCGCTGCAGGAGCGTCGAGGTGCGCTGGGCGAGCGGGCTGTGCTGGGTCAGCCGGAACGCCAGGTGGCCGCCTGCCGAGGCGTGCGGCTGGATGCGGTCCGCTATGGCGCGGCCCAGCCGCGGCCGGATGCGGATCGCGCCCGTGTTCTCCAGGTCGGTCTGCCCGACGGTGAGCCGGCTCGTGGTGCGCTCCCCGTCGACGGTGAGGTGCAGGCGTACGTCCCACACGTCGTCGACGATGCCCAGGGGCCGCAGCTTGCTCGCCAGGGGCACCGTGGCCTGCCACACGACGGACTCGCCCTGGTGGGTGACCGACGGGACGGGGAACCGGAACGCCTGCAGGCTCTTGCGCCGGGCGCGGAACTCCAGTTCCGCCGTCAGCCGCGCGGACGGGGGGATCACTCCGAGCGGGTTGACCACCGCGCCCGCGAGGGCCAGCCCCCCGGCGTTCTCCTCGTACCGGGTCACGGCGTTGCGCAGGTTCAGCCGCTGGACGGGGGCGTCGTGGTAGCCGAGGTCGGTGACGTCGAGGATGCGGCGGCCCAGCGGGTCGTCGAGGTGCTCGGGGCACCAGAAGACGCGGCCGTCGCGCTCCACCAGCGGGCTGGAGACCTTGTTCTTGTTGATGAGCGTGTCGATGGCCGGCATGAGGTGCTTCCAGTCCTCCTGCAGCAGGAGGTAGGCGCACAACCGGTGAACGGGGGTCAGCCCCTCGTACGCCTCCTCGGGGAAGCCCTGGACGTATCCCCGGGCCATCTCCGCGAAGCGGTGCCGGTAGTCGTCGTCGAGGAAGGGCAGGTCGCGGAGGTACAGGACGAGGTCGTGCTTCAGGAACTTGCGGTCCTTGTGCAGCTTGAGCTCGTCGTGGCCCTGCTCGGCCAGGATGCGGTCGATCCTGCGGTGGATCTCGACGCGGTCGGCGAAGTTGCGGATCTCGTTGCGCCGGTTGCTGATCGACTTCTCCTGGGCCTTCTCGACCACGTTCCAGTGGTAGACCGTGTTCGGGATCAGCGTGATCTTCGACGCGGCGAGGTAGGCCTGGGCGGAGAAGAGCAGGTCCTCGTAGTGGATGCCGCGCGGGAAGACGAGGCCGTTGTCGAGGAGGAACGACCGGCGGTAGCACTTGTTCGTCGACAGGGTGTCGAAGACCAGCAGGTCGGGGATCTCCGTGATGGAGTCGAAGGTGCGGGTCTGCCGGTAGAGCCACTGGTACCACTTGGCGGTCTTGCCCGTGCGGCTGTCGGTGTGCACGCGCAGGCAGAGGCCGGAGACCAGGTCCGCGTCGGTGCGCTCGGCCGCGTCGAGCATGTTGCGGCAGGCGTTGGCCTCGAGCGTGTCGTCGCTGTCGAGGAACATCACGTACCGGCCGCGGGCGATGGCGACGCCCTGGTTGCGCGGCTCGCCGCAGCCACCGCTGTTCTCCTCCAGCTGGATGGCGCGGACCCGGTCGGAGCCGGCCGCCAGTCGCTGCGCGACCTCGAAGGAGCCGTCGGTGGAATGGTCGTCGGCGATGATCACCTCTACGTTGCGCAGAGTCTGGTCGAGGACCGACCGCACCGCGGTGGGGAGGCGTTCGGCGTCGTTGTAGACGATGACGACGACACTGATGTCGGGCGTTTCGTCGTGGGGCTGGGACACTGCGGCGGCTACCTCTGGCTCGACTCGGTGGTGGACGGCTGGGCTGACGCGTCGAGGGCCCGGCCGGGTGGCGGCGCGGGCGTCCGCTCGGCCAACGGCACCACGGGGGGCAGATCCTCGGCGCGTTCGTGGAGGAAGACGCGTCGTACGACCCGTTCGGCTGCGTGTCCGTCGTCGAAATCACAGAAACGTCCGCGGAAGGCGGCGCGGCGCTCCGTCGTCTCCGCGGTGTCGTAGGCCCCGGTGTCCAGCAGCCGGACCAGTTCCGCCTGGGAGGTGGAGACCGCTCCGGGGGACTCCTGCAGCAGGTCGAAGTAGGTGCCGCGGACCGCGGAGTACACGTCCCAGTCGGGGGCGTGGATGATGATCGGGCGGTCCAGCACCGCGTAGTCGAACATCGCCGAGGAGTAGTCCGTGATGAGCGCGTCGGCGGCGAGGTAGAGCTCCTCGACCGGGTGGTGCGCCGAGACGTCGATGATCCGGCCGCTGCGGCGCAGGTCGGCGAGGTGCTGGGACGACGCGCCGTAGAAGTAGTGGCCGCGCACCATCAGGGTCACGTCCGGGCCGAGTTCCTGCGCCATCCGGGCCAGGTCGAGGCCCGGCCGGAAGTTCGGCTGGTACTCGCGGTGGGTCGGCATGTACAGGAACGCGCGCGTGCCGTCGGCCAGCCCGAGGTTCTCCCGCGCCCGGCGTACGTCGTCGGCGGTGGAGGTGACCAGCACGTCGTTGCGCGGGTAGCCGGTCTCCAGGGTGGTGTACGAGCAGGGGTACACCCGCTCCCAGACGGTGGTGGAGAACCGGTTGGCGCTGACGCTGTAGTCCCAGCGGTCGCAGCGCCTGAGGAGCTTGGCGAAGTCCATGTCGGTGGACGCCGGGTACTTGCGCTGGTCCAGGCCCATGGTCTTCAGCGGGGTGCCGTGATGGGTCTGGAGGTGGATCTGCCCCTCGCGCTTGACCACGACGTCCGCGAAGTTCACGTTGTTCACGAGGTACTTGGCGCGGGCCAGCGCGGCCCAGTACTCGCGCGACCCGACGGTCACGAAGTCGACGCCGGCGGGGGCCAGGGCGGCGGCCTCCGGACGCAGCACCCACACGCGGCGGATGTGCGGGGCCAGCCGGGCCAGTTGGGCGTCGATGGCGGCCGGGTTGCAGGAGACGCTGCGGCTCCAGTAGGCGGAGAACACCGCGAGGCCGTCGTCGAGCGGCAGGCGCAGCTGGGACTGGTAGAAGGCGCCCATCGCGCCGCGCTTGGACAGGGTGACGGCCGCGCCGGCCTTCTTCTTGACGCGCTGACGGAACCTCGCGGCGGTCATCGCGCTCGCCCAGGCGGCGTACGCGTCCCGCTCCAGCAGGGCGAACTTCTTGCCCTTGCCGGCGGGCGGCCGGGTGAAGCCCTGCGGCACCCGGGCCCGGTAGTCGGCGGAGGCCCGGTGGAAGAACTCGGCGCGCGCGTCGGCGGGCAGCCGTCCGGGCTTCTCCAGCACGGTCAGGTAGTGGGCGATCATCTTGCGGAACAGCGGCTCGCGCCATTCGTCCAGCTCGGGGTGCGCGTCGAGGAAGTCGAACACACGGCCGTACTGGTCGAAGATGTCGAAGTGCTTGCGGCTGGTGGTCCTGAGGATGTTGCCGCCCTCCCTGCGCTGCCGGTAGAGCACGCCCACGCGGTCGAGCAGGGCGATGCTCTCGGCGCTGATCAGGGAGCAGTACGTCCAGGGAGCGTCCTCGTAGTAGCCGGTGGGGAAGGTGAGGCCGACCCGGTCGACGAAGTCGCGGCGGTACGCCTTGTTCCAGACGATCTGCAACAGATCGAGCAGCTGGGGCCGGTCGGTCAGCCGGACCACGTCCGGGCCGTCGGTGCGCAGCAGGTCGGCGCGGTAGTTGCGCTCGACGCGGCCGTCCCAGTAGGAGCGGGCGTAGTCGTAGACGAGGATCTCGGGGTCCCCGGTGGCGTCGAGGCGCTCGGCGATCGCCGCCAGCGAGCCCTCGGTCATGGTGTCGTCGCTGTCGAGGAACAGGACGTAGTCGCCCTGGGCCCTCTCCAGGCCGGCGTTGCGGGCGTACCCCAGGCCCACGTTCTCCGTGAGATGGATCACCTTCACCCGGGCGTCCCGCCGGGCATAGTCGTCGAGGATGGCCCCTGACCCGTCCGGTGAGCAGTCGTCGACCGCGATGATCTCGAAGTCCGTGTAGTCCTGGTCGAGGACGGAGTCGAGACACTCGGAGAGATAGCCCTGCACCTTGTAGGCAGGGACGATGAGTGAGAGTCGGGGCATCCTTACAACCTGTTCCGAGGGCTGACCGCGAGGGATGGGCGGGCCGGGATGCCCGTCGGCGGCCCGGGATACCGCAGCCCTCAGGGTAAAGGATTCACGTGTTGTTCCCGTGGGTGAGGTGGTGGAGCGCCCGGCGGGCCATGAGATCTCTCTCGCATTCACGGTTTCCCTGTCTTTGACATGGCTTTGGTGGCATACATCCGGTATGCCCGACTCGATTTTCGCGCGCGCAGCGGGAAGTCTGCATCCGTTGACCGTCGATCGAGGAGGCGTGCGGATGAGTTGGCTGGTCACCGGCGGGGCCGGATACATCGGAGCCCATGTGGTGCGCGCTCTGGCCGAGGGCGGCCAGAGCGTCGTCGTCTACGACGACCTGTCGACGGGTACCGCCGAGCGGGTGCCCGAGGGTGTGCCGCTGGTCGTCGGCAGCGTGCTCGACGCCGAGCGGCTCGGGCAGGCGGTCCGCGACCACGCGGTCACCGGAGTCGTGCACATCGCCGCCAAGAAGCAGGTGGGGGAGTCGGTCGAGCAGCCGCTCCACTACTACCGGGAGAACGTCACCGGTCTGCAGACCCTGCTGGAGGTCATGGCGGCGAACGGCGTCGACCGCATCGTCTTCTCCTCCTCCGCCGCCGTCTACGGCATGCCCGACGTCGACCTCGTCACCGAGGACACGCCCTGCCTGCCGATGAGCCCCTACGGCGAGACCAAGCTGGTCGGCGAGTGGCTGATCAAGGCCGCCGCCGCGGCGCACGGGCTGCGGGCCGCCTCCCTGCGGTACTTCAACGTCGCCGGTGCCGCGAGCCCGGAGCTGGCCGACACGGGCGTCTTCAACCTCATCCCCATGGTGTTCGAGCGCCTGGAGGCCGACGAGGCCCCGCGGATCTTCGGCGACGACTACGCCACGCCGGACGGAACCTGCGTGCGCGACTACATCCATGTCGAGGACATCGCCTCCGCCCACCTCGCGGCGGCCCGGCGGCTGGAGGACGCTCCCGCCGGAACCGCCCTCTCGCTCAACATCGGGCGCGGCGAGGGCAGTTCGGTGCGGGAGATGGTGGACCGCATCCTGAAGGTCACCGGCCGTGAGGACCTGGCCCCGACGGTGGTCGAGCGCCGGGCGGGCGACCCCGCACGGGTGGTCGCCGCCGCCGACCGGATCCACCAGGAGCTGGGCTGGTCCGCCCGCTACGACCTGGACGCCATGATCGAGTCCGCCTGGGCGGGCTGGCGGCACTGGCACCGGTGATCCGGTGATCCGGTGACCCGGCGCACCACGGCCGGGTGCGCCGGGAGGCCGGTCAGACGAGCGCCTCCTTGTAGTAGATGCTGGCCCTCTTCCGTGAGTCCGTGTCGGACGTGACGGAGGCGAAGCCGCTGCACAGCCGTACCGCGAGCGGGTCGGCCGGGTCGGGAACCTGGATGGCCATGCCCTCCGGCTCGCGGTACGGCAGCGAGTAGCCCGCCCTGGTCAGCTTCTGCTCGACGACCGCGCCGGTGTTCCAGTCCACGCACGTGATGAACGTGTTGCCGTACGGCGAGACCGAGCCGTCCTTGCCGTACTGCGTGCCGGCCAGCAGGTAGAGGTGGCTGCCGTGGCTCGCGAAGCCCTGGAAGGTGTCCGGGTGGTCGGGCATGAGGTCCGCCGGCTGGGGCACGTCGGCGAGCGGGGTCCGGCCGCCCGCCTTGAAGTCGGCGAGGTCGTAGAGCCGGTACCGGAACGCCCCACCGGTCCGGCAGCGCACGGCGAGCCGGTTGTTCACCGGGTCGGTGGCGACGGTGGTGCGGTCGACGCCGCTCTCCAGCTGGTACTGCGTGACGGCGGGCGAGTCCGCGGTCAGCACCGATCCGTTCTGGAACCTGAAGCGGGCCAGCCGGTCGCCCCACCCCGAATAGGTGCCGTCCGCGTTCTGGGTGCGGACGGAATGCGTCTCGGTCCACAGATAACTGCCGGATGCGGTGGATTCGACACCGATCTGTACGCCATGTCCGAATCCGCGGAGATACATGGTGCCGAGAATCCGTCCGGAGAGGTCAAGGCGGGTCAGGCACAGATCTCCGTTGGCGGTGCGGTCACTGCCCGAATAGGTCCGCGTCTCGCCGGGCAACCGGAGTCCGCCGTCCACCAATTGCACGGTGAAAACATGTCCGGCGGCGTTGTCGAACGCGAAGGACTGCAGGACGCGTGTGCCCGCCAGCGGCACCTCCCGCAGGAGCATCGAGGAGGGCGCCGTGAGGTCGAACCGCTTGCTCGCGGTCACGGAACCCGGCGTGACGTGGTCCTGTGAGTCGCGCCGAGCGCTTTCCGTCCCGCGCGCCACGCCGACGGCGATCGCCGGAACGGCCGCCACGCCGGCGATCGCGCCCGCCGTCCTCAGAAGCTGTCTGCGGTTGAGCATGGTGTTTCGAAGCCCCCTCGGAAAGGAAACGCCGGCGTTCGGCGACGGCGGGTCATTAAAACACCTGGGATTTGTCGGCGACAGCACCGGCTGCGCCGCTGATTTTCATTCAGCCATTCTTGCGGAATCTTTACATCCGGTTGGCTGTGTTGTCGGGACAAGTCGGAATTTGCAGGCGTTGGCTTCCTTGATCGAACTCATTACTGTCCGCCCGGAGTGCGTTCGCCTCGGCATGGCTCGAACCTGCCCCCGTCGTGATGAGCACTGCTTGGCGTGCCCGATTCCGGGCCGCTTTGTCGTTCTGTCGAAGGGTGGGGTTCGTGGCGAGATCGGTCAGAGCGAGATCCGTCAGACGCGGCGTCGTCGTGTCGGTCTCCGGTGCACTGCTGGCGGGGCTCATGTCCGCGCCCGCCTTCGCCGCGGTCGTGGAGGCCGCCAGGCCGGCGGAGCGGACCGTCGACGTCCCGGCCCGCAAGGGCGACGTCGTGCGCGCGCAGCAGGCGGAACCCACCCAGACGAAGCCCGCGGCCACCACCTGGCCCCGGCCCGCGCGGGCCCGCGTCGCCCTGGGCGCCAAGGCGGCCCGGGCATCGGTGGTGTCGGTACAGGCCCCCACCGCCCAGCAGGCCGCCACCGCCGGAACCCCGCCGCAGGCCGCGTTCGGCGCCCGAGACCGGGACCCCGCGCTGTCCGGGGGCCTCGTCGGGCTCGCGCCGTCGGCTCCGGCGCCGAAGACGGTGGACGTCGAGGTGCTGGACCGCTCCGAGATCAAGCCGGTCGGCGGCATCGGCATGGGCCTGCGCCTGACCCGCAAGGACCGGCTGGCCGCCCCCGGCCCGGTCCGCGTCACGATCGACTACTCGGGCTTCGAGCACGCCTATGGCGGCGGCTTCGCGTCCCGGCTGCGCCTGGTGCAGATGCCCGCCTGCGCGCTCACCACGCCCGACAAGCCGGGCTGCTCCCCCGACCACCGCCGCTACCTCCCCGTCGACAACGACGTGGAGTCCGGCAAGCTGACGGCCACGGTGTACGCGGACGCCGACCCGACGCCCACCGTCACGTCCGGCGGGGCCCCGCTGCTCAGCAGCACCGCCTTCGCGGCCACCTCCGAGGCCACCGTGACGACGCTGACCACGGGATCGTCGTCCGACGAGGGCGACTACCGGGCCGGCAAGCTCAGCCCCACCGGGACCTGGGACGTCTCCATCGGCTCCGGCGCCTTCACCTACGACCTGCCGATCACCGTGCCCGAGGCGCCCTTCGGCACGACCCCGGAGCTGTCGCTGTCGTACAACTCCCAGTCCGTCGACGGCCGCACCTCCGCGACCAACAACCAGGCGTCCTGGGCCGGCATGGGCTGGGACCTCGACGTCGGCTACGTCGAGCGGCGCTACCGCAACTGCTCGCAGGACGGCATCCCCACCGTCGGCGACATGTGCTGGGACTCGCCCAACACCGGCATGGAACCGGACGGCGCCGTGTACGTCATCAGCCTCAACGGAGTGACCTCCCAGCTGATCCAGGACGACAACGGCACCGGCTCCTACCACCTCCAGGACGACCCGGGCTGGCGGGTGCAGCACCTCTGGGGCGGCCACGGCTCGGACGACGAGTACTGGGTGATCTCCACCCAGGACGGCATGCGCTACTACTTCGGCTGGGGCCGCAGCGAGCGCGACAGCGCCGCGACCGACTCCGTCCTCACCATCCCGGTGGCCGGCAACGACGCCGGGGAGCCCTGCCACGCCCAGTTCCCGGAGCCCTGCACGCAGGCCTGGCGCTGGAACCTCGACCGGGTCGTCGACCCCAACGAGGTCGAGAACGCCTACTTCTACGACAAGCAGACCAACCACTACCGGTCGGTCATCAACGCCGACAAGGCCCGCCGGTACGACGCCGCGAGCTACCTCGCCCGCATCGAGTACGGCTGGGCCTCCCAGATCACCGGCGCCCAGCTGCCTGCCGAGGTCGTGCTCAAGCACGTCGGCCGCTGCGTGGAGCGGATGAGCTACAAGGACCCGCTCGGCACCGAGCCGCCCGCCTGCCCCGGCATCTCCTCCAACCCGGACTCCTACCCCGACGTCCCCACCGACCTCATGTGCGACGGGACCTCGGCGGACAACTACTGCGCCGGCAAGACGTACTACCCGACGTTCTTCACCACCGACATGCTGTGGGACATCAAGACGTACGTCCGCGACACCGACGCCGACCCGTGGGCACCGGCGATGCAGTACCAGATGAAGTACGGCCTGCCCAACCCCGACGGCACGGTCGGCAAGACGCTCTGGCTCGACTACGTCCAGCGCAAGGGCTACGGCGACGGACCCGACCTGCGCCTGCCCGTCATCAACTTCAACGGCGAATGGCTGGACAACCAGGTCGGCTCCGGCACGCTCAACTTCCGCCGCGTCAACACCGTCTACGGCGACCTCGGCTCGGTGACCAGCGTGACCTACGGCGCGCCCGACGCCTGCGACATCAGCAGCCTGCCGAGCCAGTCCTCCAACACCCAGGACTGCTACTGGCAGAAGTGGGTCCCCGAAGGCGGCGCCGAACAGACCGGCTGGTTCAAGAAGTTCCTGGTCACCCAGGTCTCCGTCGACCCCGGCGTGGGGCAGGGCGCGAGCCACGACGGCGACCCGGTCATGACCACGCGCTACGAGTACCACGGCGGCGCCGGCTGGCGGTTCACCAACGACCCGCTCACCCCCGACGCCGACGAGACCTGGTCCGACTGGCGCGGCTACCAGCAGGTGGAGGTCTTCACCGGCACCAAGAGCAACGCCGGCTCCACCTACTACTGGCTCTACCGCGGACTCGACGGCGACCGAACCTCCAAGACGGACTCCTCCCTGACCCGCAGCGTCTCCGTCCAGGACGGCTTCGGCGACTCCTGGACCGACTCCGCCTGGCTGGCCGGCCGGACCCTGGAACAGTCCCGGCGCGACGGCGACGGCTCCTCCCACGAACGCGTCCGCAAGGAGTACTGGGTGCACAACACCGCCCAGTACGACGGCCTGCCCGACGCCCGCTTCGTGCGCGACAGCAAGACCTCCACGTACCAGAGCACCTCCCAGGGCTGGCGCGTCCACACCGTCAAGGACGAGTACGACGACACCTCCGCCACCAGCACCACCTACGGCCTGCCCCTGCGCACCAACGACTGGGGTCTGGAGAACTACGACGACAACCGCTGCACCACCTACGGCCGCGCCTACAACACGGCGAACTTCCCCGGCTCCGACGTCAAGCGCTGGATGGTCCTGGAGGACGAACGCCGCCACTACGCGGCCGACTGCGCCGCACGCGGCTCCGCCAACCAGGACGCCTACACGGTGACGCTGTACGACGGCTCCACCTCGGTCGCCGGCAACGACGCCGCCCTGGTCGACGGCAACGTCACCGAGGAGCGCCGCTACACGGGCGCGGGCACCTACCGCAGCACCTGGACCGACTACGACGCCGCCGGCCGCATCACCGCGACCTACGACGGCAAGCGCGCCAAGACCACGACGACGTACTCGCCGGCGACCTCCTGGCCGGTCGGCGGCGTCAAGGTCACCACCCCCGACCCCGACGGCACCGGACCGCTGACGGCGACGTCCACCACCACGTGGAACTCCCGCCTGTGGGGCACCCCGTACCGCACGCAGAACGCGAGCGGCCTCACCACCCGGTTCGTGCACGACTCGGTGGGCCACATCGTCCAGATCTTCAAGCCGACCGAGATCGGGAACTACCCGAGCGGCGACCCGTCGATGAAGTTCACCTACACCGTTCCGACGACGACCAACACCGACGGCGTGCCGGACGTGGTCAGCGGACCGCCGCGGGTGACCACGAGCGTCCTGCAGTCCGGCACCACCTACACGGACTCCTACGAGTACTACGACGGCCTCGGCCGCACCCGGGAGACCCAGTCGACGGCCCCCGACGGCACCGGACGCACCGTGGTCTCCACCCGCTACGACACCTCCGGCAACGTCACCGGCACCTCCGCGGCCTTCCACAACACGGGCGCGGCGGGCTCCGGGATGGTGCTGCCCACGGTGGCCGACCTGCCGTCCTACAACGACCCGATCCTCGACTGGGCGGGCCGGACGACCGAGGTCCAGACACTCGTCAACGGCGTTCCCCAGCCCGGCCGCCACACCCGGACCCACTACTTCGGCGACTACACCACCACCGTCCCGGCGACCGGCGAGCGCAGGGACAGCTTCACCGACGTCTTCGGCCAGACCACCCGGGTCGTGGAACACGGCCCCGACGGGACGCAGTCGACGTCGTACGACTACACCCGCAGCGGACAGCTGAGGCAGATCACCGACGCGAAGGGCAACACCACCGGCTACACCTACAACTGGCTCGGCGAACGCACGGCCACCACCGACCCGGACACCGGATCGTCCTCGACGACCTACGACGAGAACGGCAAGACCGCCACGGTGACCGACGGCACCGGCACCACGCTGAGCTACGCGTACGACGCGCTCCAGCGGCCCACGACGGTGAGTCAGGGCACGACGACCCTGCAGCGCACCACCTACGACAGCGCGCCCGGCGGCGCCGGCCGGGTGGCGGCGACCACGTCGTACGCGAACGGCCTGGCCTACACGCAGACCGTCACCGGGTACGACGACCGCGGACGCGTCACCGGCCGCGCCTACACCGTCCCGGACGACGGCTCCGGCCTGGCCGGCACCTACACCGTCGGATACGGCTACGACCTGGCCGACCACATGACGTCGGTGAGCTACCCGGCGGTCGGCGGCCTGCCCGCGGAGACCGTGACCACCACCTACACCGCCCAGGGCCTGCCCTCGAAGGTGTCCTCCCCGCTGGCCACCTACCAGTCCGCCATCGGCTTCGACGGCCTCGGCCGGCTCGACGCCCGCGCCTACGGCACGAGCGGCGGCCCGGACGCGACGGTGAACCGCGCCTACACCTACGACGACACCGACGGCAGCGGCGCGCTGACCAACATCACCACCACCGTGACCACCGGCACCACCACCCAGGTCGCCCAGGATGACACGTTCACCCGCGACCTCGGCGGCCAGCTCACCGGCGTCACCGACGGCGTGACGCACCAGAGCGAGTGCTATGCGTACGACGAACTCAACCGCGTCACCCGCGGGTGGACCACCCAGGCGACGGACGGCTGCGCCGGCGCGGCCCCAGCCGACCTGACCGGCGGGCTCGACCCGTACGACACGGCGTACACCTACGACGAGCTCGGCAACATCGAGTCCGTCACCGACACCACGGCCACCGGCGCGACGACCAGGGACTACACCTACCCCGGCTACAGCGCCGACGGATCGTCCTACACGGCGGGCCTGCCCCGCCCGCACGGCGTCACCCGGGCGGGCAACGACACCTTCGGCTACGACGACGCGGGCCGGATGACGTCCCGCACGGTCGACGGGGTCACCTCCGACCTGGAGTGGACCGCGCTGAACCGGGTCGGCCGCATCACCCGGCACACCGCCACGGGCGACGAGGTGTCCGGCTACGTGTACGGCACCGACGGCAACGTCCTGCTGCGCACCTCGCCGCAGGAGAACGTGCTCTACATCGACGGCCACGAACTCCACAAGGCGGCCGGCGGCAGCGTCCGGGCCACCCGCCTGTACTCGGCGGCGGGCACCGCCGTCGCCGTCCGGGAGGCCGACGGCACCACCGACGGCAAGCTGACCTGGCTGCTGAGCGACACCCAGGCGTCCACCTCCCTCGTCATCACCATGGGCGGCCTGGTCACCCGCCGCCGCTACACACCGTTCGGCAAGCAGCGCAACGCCGGCGGCGACCTGCCGGCGAGCCTCGACCGGGGGTACATCGGCAAGCAGGAGGACGACTCCACCGGCCTGTCGCTGCTCGGCGCCCGCATGTACGACGCGTCGCTGGGCCGCTTCCTCAGCCCGGACGAACTGACGGAACCGACCGACCCGCAGAACCTGTCGGCGTACAGCTACAGCGACAACAACCCCATCGCCTACAGCGACCCGTCGGGTCTGAGGCTCCTGTGCGGCATCTACGGCGAGCCGGCCTGCCCCAGGAACGACAGGAACGGCGACGGAATCCCCGACAAGCCGAAGACGAAGAAGACCACGAAGACCACGAAGACCACGAAGGGAACGACGGGCAAGAAGTCCGGCGGCACGACCACCACCTCGGCGCCCCCCGGGGACGACTCGACGATCAGCGCCCTCATCGAGAAGGTCAGCGGCTTCACCGACTACATGCGCAGCTACCTGAACACCACCGGGCTGTGCGTGAACGGCAGCGCGTCGGCCATCATCGGCGTCAACGGCAGCGTCTGCCTCGTGCGGACCACGTCGGCCCGCGGCAAGACGGCGTGGGCGGTCACCGGATCGGCCGAGTTCACGGAGGGCCTCGACTTCGGAGCCGGGGTGACCGGCAACGCCCTGTTCAGCAACGCGGACTCACTGGACCAGCTGCGTGGTCTCGGCTCGGGCGTCGACGCCGAATGGGGGCCGCTGCACGGCGGCTGGCGGGGCACCTTCGACACGAAGAACTCCAGAGGCGACACCGTCAACGTCTTCACGGGCGGCTTCGGCCCCGCCTCGGAGTTCGGCCTGAGCGTGGGCTCAGGGTCGACCGGCATCACCCGAGTCGCCGACATCCCGTCGGCCCTCGTCAACATCGCGGGGAAGGTCGGCAACAAGATCCTCTCGATCTTCTAGGCCTACCGCCTCCCCCGCCCCCACCACCCTCGGCGGCCTGTCCTGTGCGGACAGGCCGCCGAGGCCGTCCCGCACAGGTCCGCGAAGTGGACCACCCGGGCACGCTCCGTACATCTTCGCGTAGATTGCAACAGCCACGTCCGACCTGGCGTGGGCGCGAGGGTGGAGGAAAGCACGTGTCAGCGGCAAGGCATCAGGTCGCCCAGGCCCGCAGGATCGTCGTCAAAGTGGGCTCCTCGTCCCTGACCACCGCGGCCGGTGGTCTCGACGCGGACCGCGTGGACGCGCTGGTCGACGTCCTCGCCAAGGCCCGCAGCGGTGGCGAGAAGGAGATCGTCCTGGTCTCCTCGGGCGCCATCGCCGCCGGACTCGCCCCGCTCGGCCTGCGCCGCCGCCCCAAGGACCTGGCCCGCCAGCAGGCCGCCGCCAGCGTCGGCCAGGGCCTGCTCGTCGCCCGCTACACCGCCTCCTTCGCCCGCTACGGCGTCCGCGTCGGCCAGATCCTGCTGACCAGCGACGACATGAGCCGCCGCGCCCACCACCGCAACGCCTCGCGCACGCTGGACAAGCTCCTCGCGATGGGCGCCTTCCCCATCGTCAACGAGAACGACACCGTCGCCACCGACGAGATCCGCTTCGGCGACAACGACCGCCTCGCCGCCCTCGTGGCCCACCTCGTCCACGCCGACCTGCTGGTGCTGCTCTCCGACGTCGACGGCGTCTACGACGGCGACCCCAGCAGGCCGGGCACCTCGCGCATCGCCGAGGTGCGCGGGCCCTCCGACCTCGCCGAGGTGGAGATCGGCAGCGCGGGCAAGGCCGGCGTCGGCACCGGCGGCATGGTCACCAAGGTCGAGGCCGCCCGGATCGCCGCCGCCGCCGGTGTCCCGGTGGTGCTGACCAGCGCCGTCCACGCGGCCGACGCCCTGGCCGGCGGTGACACCGGCACCTGGTTCCACACCACCGGCAGGCGCTCCGCCGACCGCCTGCTCTGGCTCCAGCACGCCTCCACCCCCCAGGGCGCCCTCACCCTCGACGACGGGGCCGTACGCGCGGTCGTCGAGCGGCGCACCTCACTGCTGCCGGCCGGTATCGCCGGCGTCGAGGGCGAGTTCAGCGCCGGCGACCCGGTCGAGCTGCGCGACGGCGCGGGACGCGCGGTGGCCCGCGGGCTGGTCAACTTCGACGCCAAGGAACTCCCGCAACTGCTCGGCCGCTCCACCCGCGAGCTGGCGCGGGAACTCGGACCGGCGTACGAGCGGGAGGTCGTCCACCGGGACGACCTGGTGATCCTGCACCCCTAGGGACCCTCGGGCGGTTCTCCGCCGGCCGGCACACCGGCCAGGTCGCACAAGTCCGACCAGGTCGAACAGCCGTCTCGGTCCGGCCGAACGGGCACTCCAGGGGCGTCGAACGGGCACGCCCCGGAACGTCGAACGGGCGCTCCCCGCCGGGTCGAACGATCCGTACCCGTGGGGGACGTTCCGTGAAAGCGCCCCAAGGACGCCCTCCGCCTGCCAACTTGGTGTCGACAGACACGTTCCGTACGAGCGCCGCACAAGCGTGAAGGAGGCCGTCGTGAGACGAGTGCGCCCTGGGGTGGCGGCGTCCCGTGGCGGCACGGGCCGCTCCGGCGAGGCGTCCGCGTCCGCCCGCACGGCGGGCGAGGAGCGCACCCTGACCAGCGTCACCGCCGGCGAGCGGTACGAGGAGCCGAAGGACCTGCCCCGGCTGTGGCACGTCACCCTCAGCGTCTCCGGCGAGGACGTCCCCCTCAAGGACCTGCGCCGGGCCCTGGAACAGCTCGCCCATGACCATCCCTTCCTGCTGACCAGCCGCTACGCCGCCGACCACGCGGAGATCCGCTACTGGGAGGAGGCCCGCGACCTGCACGACGCGGCCGCCGTCGCCCTGCGCCTGTGGGGCGAGCACCGTCACACCGCCGGACTGCCGCGCTGGGAGATCGTCGGCCTGGAGGTCATCGACCGCGAGACCTACCACCAGCGCGTCGCCGAGGGCTACGGCCCGCCACCGGCCACCCCGGTCGGCGTCCATCCGTTCTAGTGGTATTGCCCCGCCGGTGCCGGAGGGGCGCGGCCCGTCATCCGTTTTGGTCCGGTGTCTCGCGGTTTGGGACAAGCGGTGATCCGGGACCACGCGGCGCACTACCCTTCCCCCATGACCACGCTCTCCCCGTACGACTCCATGACCCCGGTCACCCGGGCCGCCTACCGCGCCAAGGCGGCCGCCGCCGATCTCGCGCCGCTGCCCCGCGCCGCGAAGGACGACGCGCTGCTCGCCATCGCGGACGCGCTGGAGGTCCGTACCAGCGAGATCGTCGAGGCCAACGCCCAGGACATCGCCAAGGCCCGCGAGGCCGGCACCAGCGAGGCGATCGTCGACCGGCTGACCCTCACCCCCGAGCGGGTGCGCGCCATCGCCTCCGACGTACGGGACGTCGTCGCGCTGCCCGACCCGGTCGGCGAGGTGGTGCGCGGCTCCACCCTGCCCAACGGCATCGACCTGCGCCAGGTCCGCGTCCCGCTGGGTGTCGTCGGCATCATCTACGAGGCCCGCCCGAACGTCACCGTGGACGCCGCGGCCCTCTGCCTGAAGTCCGGCAACGCGGTCCTGCTGCGCGGCTCCGCCTCCGCCTACGCGTCGAACACCGCCCTGGTCCGCGTGATCCGCGACGCCGTCGGCGGCGCCGGGCTGCCCGCCGACGCCGTCCAGCTGGTGCCCGGCGAGAGCCGCGACAGCGTGCGCGAGCTGATGCGCGCCCGCGGCCTGGTCGACGTTCTGATCCCGCGCGGCGGCGCCTCCCTCATCCAGACGGTCGTCAGCGAGTCCACCGTCCCGGTGATCGAGACCGGCACCGGCAACTGCCACGTCTACGTCGACGCCCACGCCGACATCGACATGGCGATCGACATCCTGATCAACTCCAAGGCGCAGCGGGTCAGCGTGTGCAACGCCGCCGAGACGCTCCTCGTCCACCAGGACATCGCGCCCGAGTTCCTGCCCCGCGCCCTGGACGCCCTCGCCGACGCCGGGGTCACCGTCCACGCCGACGAGCGGGTGCTGGCCCACGCCAAGGGCTCCCGGGCGACCGTCGTGGAAGCTACGGCCGAGGACTGGGAGACCGAGTACCTCTCCCACGACATCGCCGCCGCCGTCGTGGACTCGCTGGAGCGGGCCGTGGAGCACATCCGGCTGTGGACCTCCGGCCACACCGAGGCCATCGTCACCACCTCCCAGCAGGCCGCTCGCCGGTTCACCCAGCTGGTCGACTCCACCACGGTCGCCGTGAACGCCTCCACCCGCTTCACCGACGGCGGCCAGTTCGGCTTCGGCGCGGAGATCGGCATCTCCACCCAGAAGCTGCACGCCCGCGGCCCCATGGGCCTGCCGGAGCTCACCAGCACCAAGTACATCGTCACGGGTGACGGGCACGTCCGGCGCTGACCCCGGCCGTCCGCGGGCGGCCGGTACGGTGTCTCGCCTGGCGGATAATTTCCGTACCGTCTGCCCAACTTGCCCCCCCAGGTCTACTCTGGAGGAGTGCCGGAGGACGTGGGGGGCACGCCGTTCCGTGACGGCTGGGAGCCCGACGACGACCACGACCGCGGAGTGTCGGACGAAGAGTTCGCCTCCGTGGTCTTCGACGAGGCCTTCGTGGCGGCGGCCGTCATCCACGAGCCGACCGCCGTCGAGCGCCTCCTGGCCGCCGCGCAGTCCAGAGCGGAGGCGGCCGAGGCGGAGACCCGGCGCGCGCACGCCCGGGGCGAGCGCTACGACGACGCCCACGGCCCCGACGGTCCGGGCGGTTTCGGCCATGATCCGGACTACGACGACCTCGACGACACGGACCTCTTCGACGACCGCCGCGGCTATGGACCGTACGGCCGGCAGGCGGTCCGCTGGCACCGCCCGGTCGCCTGGATGCTCGCCGTCGTGATGGGGGTCGGCATGGTCGCGCTGGCCTTCGCCGCGGTGTACCGGGGCGCCTCCTCGGACAGCCGCGACCAGGTCCCGCCGCCCGCCTCCACCGGCCCGGAGCAGGGCGGAGCGGTGACGCCGTCGACCTCCGCCGACTCTTCCAGGCCACCCGTGGCGGCGGTGCCCCCGACCCCCTGACCACCCGCCCCGAACGTGGTGGGGACCTGTCAGAAGTTGTCCTGTCGCTCCGCGTTTACCCGGGCTCGCGCGGACCTACTCTGAAGGTATGGGCGGGCCTGGAGACCCACCGGAGGGGACCCCCGAGGGCGCTCCCGGAGGTGGCGAGGACGAGTACCGATCCGTCGTCTTCGACGAGTCGTTCGTTCGCGCTGCCCGCCTCCAGGAGTACTCCGCCGAGGAGCGGATCGCCGACCACGCCCCCGCCGTACGCCGCCGGGCCCCGGTGCATCGGGGGCTGTCCCGGCAGGCGCTGATCCTCGTCGTGCTGATCGCCCTGGCCTTCGGCACGGCCATCTACATGGGCGTGCGCAGCCCCTACGAGTCACCCCTGGCCGCCCGGCAGACCACCGAGCCGCTGCGGATGACGGTGATCCCGCTCGCCCCGCAGGGCAAGGTGCCCGGCGCCCCCGACCCGGAGCGGCTCTTCGCCCGCAGCCCCGCCGCCCAGTTCCGCCTCGGCGCCGAAGGCATTCCGCTGCCCCCCTCCCGGCGCACCGCGCACTTCTCCGACAGCCAGGTCGTCACGGCGCTGACCACGGCGAAGGACTACATCGTGCACTCGTCGCTGTACCCGGAGGTGCTGACCGGGCAGCAGGTGCGACCGGTACGGATGCTGCTCGACGCCGACCAGCTGGACCAGTTCGACACGAGCTTCCAGCACCCGGCGGCGGACGGGCGGCACGCTCCGACCGGCTGGCTGGTCCGCTTCGACCCGGCCCAGGTCGAGCTGGCCGACCGCAAGATCCGCGTCCAGGGCACGCTGCAGGCCGCCGAGGCGGACGCGGCCACCCTTGAGGTGACCGCCGACCACACCTTCGTCTACGCCCTGCGCCCGGCCGGCTCCGAGGCCGGGGCGCCCGCGTCGCTGTTCACCGTCCGGCGCACCCTGCAGTTCCGCTTCGACCGCGACAACCTGCGGGTCCACCAGACCCGGCTCATCGTCTCCTACGTCCAGGCCGGCCCGTTGTCCTGCTCGGAGGACACCACCGACCACCTGCACCCGCTGCTGTCCGGCCAGACCGCCACCGTCGGCGGCCCGGCGGGCACCGACCCCTACGCGACCGGCAACGCCACGGCCCTGTGCGGCACGCTGGCGAACACCGCCCAGCCCAAGGTGTAGGGGCGAAGCCCCCAGCGGCCCCGCCCCCGGGGCGGGGGCCTGACGGACGAGGCGATCAACGCCCAGTCCGACAGCCTCATCGGCCGCTCAGTCGTCGGCGCCCGGCCGCTCGTCCTTCGGGGAGCCGTCGCCCGGCCCGTCCTTCGGCGGAGCCGAGCCGGTGAAGCCGGTGAAGCCGCGCCGCACCCGGCCGCCCAGGTCGCCCGCGCCGCCCGCGAGGTCGCTGACCAGCTTCATCAGCGGGTCCTTGGAGGACTTGACGTGGGTGGCGTAGTGCGAGGCCGACTCACGGAAGGAGTCCGAGACCGAGGTGTCCTTGTCCTCGTCGCGGCGCGGGTAGTGCCCGTCCATGATCCGCTGGTAGTCGCGGGACTCGGACCACTTCTTCAGTTCGGCCGCGCGCACCGTGGTGAACGGGTGGGAGCGGGGCAGCACGTTCAGGATCTTCAGCACCGAGTCGCGCAGGTCGCCGCCCTGCTCGTACTCCTCGGCCTGCTTCAGGAACGCATCCACGTTCATCTCGTGCAGGTGGTTGCCGCCGGCAATCTTCATCAGGCCGCGCATGGAGGCCCGCAGGTCCTGTCCCACCAGCAGTCCCGCACGGTCGGCCGACAGCTCCGACTTGCGGAACCACTCCCGCAGCGCCGTCACGATCGCCATGATCGCGAGGTTGCCCAGCGGGATCCACGCGACCCGGAGCGCGAGGCTGGTCAGGAACAGCAGGATCGTGCGGTAGACGGCGTGCCCGGACAGGGCGTGCCCCACCTCGTGGCCGATGACCGCCCGCATCTCCTCCTCGTCGAGCAGCTCGACGAGCCCGGTGGTGACCACGATGATCGGCTCGTCCAGGCCGATGCACATCGCGTTGGGCCGTGGATCCTGCGTGACGTACATCGGCGGGACCTTCTCCAGATCCAGGATGTAACAGGCGTCCCGCAGCATGTCGTTGAGGTGGGCGAACTGCTGGTCCGAGACCCGCACGGAGTCGGACAGGAACAGCAGCCTGAGGCTGCGCTCGGGCAGCAGCCCGCTGAGCGCCTTGAACACCGTGTCGAAGCCGCTGAGCTTGCGCAGTGCCACCAGCGCCGACCGGTCGGCCGGGTGCTCGTAGGCGCGGGAGGAGATCCCCGGGAACCGCCTGCGCTGCCTGCTGGGCACCTTCCCCTGCTCGGTGTGCTGGTGACCGTCGTCGGACATGTCTTCCCCCATGCGCGTGAGAATGGCCCTTTGCGGACCCTTGTACGACCCTTTGCGCCCCCGAAGCAGGGCCCAGCCTAGGCGGAGTTACGGTGGACGGGCACCACACGTGAGGAGTCCCGCGTCATGGAGCCCGACCCCGCAGCCGCGTGGCTCACCGAGGCCGCGGCCGCCGCCCAACGGCAGGGCGCGGGGAATCTCCTCCGCGTCGTGCTGATCGTGATGGTCGTGGGCTGCGTGCTGGCCGCGTGGTTCCTGCTGCGAGGCTACAGGCGGAAGGACGACTGAGCGCCCCCGAAGGTTCCCGGCGGCTCCCCGACGGCGGAGTCGGCGTGATCGCCGTAGAACCCGCCGCTTACCATGGGCCGACGTCTTTATCCCGCCCACACCCGGATAGGTCCTGCCGAAGATGAGCTTCCACAGCGCCGCCGCCCAGTTGGTCACCATCGCCGCCGAGGGCGAGGAGCACGGTGGCAACCACGAGAGCCTCAGCCCCTACGTCACCGGTGGCGGAGCCCTCCTCATCCTGCTGCTCCTGCTGTGGGTCACCACACGTTTCAACCGCGACCGCTGAGGTACCGCCCCGTGGTCATACCGGGGCGCTCCGGGCATCCTCGGCCCGAGCGCTTCAGGCGGGGCCGGTAGGGTCTGCACGCATGGGAGAGCAGGACATGCCTACCGGCCCGTCGCACACGGGCAAACGCCGCCTCGGCGTCATGGGCGGGACGTTCGATCCGATCCACCACGGGCACCTCGTGGCGGCCAGTGAGGTCGCCGCGCAGTTCCACCTGGACGAGGTCGTCTTCGTCCCGACCGGGCAGCCGTGGCAGAAGAGCCACCGCGACGTCTCCCCGGCCGAGGACCGCTACCTGATGACGGTCGTCGCGACGGTGGAGAACCCCCAGTTCTCCGTGAGCCGCATCGACATCGACCGCGGCGGCCCCACCTACACCGTGGACACCCTGCGGGACCTGCGGGCGCTCAACCCCGACACCGATCTGTTCTTCATCACCGGTGCGGACGCCCTGGGCCAGATCCTCACCTGGCGGGACTCCGAGGAACTGTTCTCCCTCGCGCACTTCATCGGGGTCACCAGGCCGGGACACCACCTGACCGACCCCGGACTGCCCGAGGGCGGTGTCTCGCTCGTCGAGGTGCCCGCCCTCGCCATCTCCTCCACGGACTGCCGTGCGAGAGTCGCCAAGGGCGAACCCGTCTGGTATCTGGTGCCGGACGGAGTCGTGCGCTACATCGACAAGCGCCAGTTGTACCGCGGCGAGTGAGGCGAGCGGGCCGAGAGGGGTGCCGGTGAACGACCGATACGACGCGGGCTACGGAGACGCCCCCTACGAGCTCGTCGGCTACGACGAGTACGGACAGCCGGTGTACCGGCAGGTCTGGCCCGGGCAGCCCCAGCAGCAGCCCTACGACCCGTACGCCCAGCAGCAGGGCTACGGCTACGGGCAGCAGGGCTACGGCTACGACCCGTACGCCACCGGCCAGCAGCCACCCGCCCCCCACGACACCGGGCGGCAGCAGCACGTGCCCGCCCAGGACACCGGTCGGCAGCCCCCGGCCCCGACGTCCTACGACACCGGCCGGCAGCAGCCCGGGCCGTCGCCCTACGACACCGGGACGCAGACGCCCGTGGGCTACGACCCCTACGGCGGCGGGGGCCCCGCCGCGGACCGGCCGGGGCAGGGCGGCGGTCCTGCACCGTACGACCAGTACGCCCCGTACGCCCCGTACGCCCCGTACGGGCAGTCGGCCGGCGGGCGGCAGCCGCGGGTCGCCGAGCAGACCGCCCACATCCCGCAGCAGTCCCGCCCCGTGGACTCCGAACGGGAACCACGGCAGGACACGGGCCCGGACGGACGCGAGTACCACACCGGGCAGTTCGCCTTCGTCGAGGAGCCCGACGGTGACTCCGAGGACGTCATCGACTGGCTGAACTTCACCGAGAACCGCACCGAGCGCCGCGAGGAGGCCAAGCGACGCGCCCGAAGCCGGCTCATCGCCCTCGTCGTCGTCCTCGCCCTGGTCGCCGTCGGCGGGGCCGGCTACCTCTGGTACGCCGGGAAGCTGCCCGGTCTGTCGTCCTCCGACGGCAAGCAGGGCACCACCGCGGCCGCCGGGCCCCAGCAGCGCGACGTGATCGTCGTACATCTGCACGACACCGCGAAGGGCGGCACCGCCACCGCTCTCCTCGTCGACAACACCACCACCCGGCAGGGCACCACGATGCTGCTGCCGAACTCCCTGGTGGTCACCACCGAGGACGGCACCACGACCACCCTGGCCAAGTCCGTCGAGGAGGACGGCTCCTCCGGCACCCGCGACGCGCTGAACACCGCCCTCGGCACCGACATCCAGGGCACCTGGCGCCTGGACACCCCGTTCCTGCAGAACCTCGTCGACCTCGTCGGCAACATCGAGGTCGACACCGACACCGACGTCCCCGACCCCGGCGCCAAGAAGGGCACGCTCCTCGTCCACAAGGGCGAGGGCCAGACCCTCAGCGGCAAGATGGCCGTCGCCTACGCCACCTACCGCGGCGCCGAGGAGGCGCAGAACGCCCAGCTCCAGCGGTTCGGGCAGGTCATGCAGGGGGTGCTGCGCAAGCTGTCCTCCGACGAGCAGGGCGCCACGCTCACCGTGCAGACCCTCGCGCAGATCCCCGACCCGTCGCTGTCGGAGAAGGACCTCGGCGCCTTCCTCGCCAAACTCGCCGACCTCGCCAAGGGCGGCGACTACCAGACCGCCCTGCTGCCCGTGGAGGCCGACGGCACGCTGAGCGCCAAGGCCGGCGCCGGCGTCGTCAAGGACGTCCTCGGCGGCACCGCGAAGAGCCCCGAGCAGGGCGCCGCCGTGACCGTCTCCGTGGAGAACGCCACCGGCGTCCGGGCGAACACCGAGGACGCGCGTGTGGTGCTCCTCAACGGCGGCTTCAGCTTCCTGGAGGCCGGCACCGCCGAGGACACCCGGGCCACCTCGAAGGTGCTGTACAAGGACGACGCCGGCAAGGAGAACGCCACCGAGGTCGCCAAGACCCTGGGCCTGCCCACCAGCGCGGTGGCCAAGGGCACCGTGCCCGGCAACGCGTCCGTGGCCGTGGTCCTCGGCAAGGACTACGAGCCCCGCGCGTCCTCGTCCTAGCCGCACCCCGGCGCCGCGGCGGGTCCCCGCACACGGCGCCGGAGTGCGCTGGTCCGTGGGGGCCGTCGGCGGGCCGTGAGACCCTTGAAGGCAACTGACCACCTACGGAAAGCCACGCAGTGACCGCCACCGACCGTTCTGTCCAGCTCATCAACACCGCCGCGCAGGCGGCCGCCGACAAGCTCGCGCACGACATCATCGCCTACGACGTCAGCGACGTGCTGTCGATCACGGACGCCTTCCTGCTGGCCTCCGCGCCCAACGACCGCCAGGTCAAGTCGATCGTCGACGAGATCGAGGAGCGCCTGCTGAAGGAGCGCGGCGCCAAGCCGGTACGCCGCGAGGGCGACCGCGAGGCCCGCTGGGTCCTGCTCGACTACGTGGACGTCGTCGTCCACGTCCAGCACAGCGAGGAGCGGGTCTTCTACGCCCTGGAGCGGCTGTGGAAGGACTGCCCCGAGCTGGAGCTGCCCGAGGACGCCAGGGCGACCCGGGGCAAGGCCGAGGAGCACGCCAAGCTGCAGGCCGCCGAAGCGGACGCGGTCGAACCCGGGGGTGAGTGGTGAGCGCCACGGGTGAGGTGTCCGAGCGCAGGACCGGCCGCGGCCGCCGCGTCATCCTGTGGCGGCACGGCCAGACCGCGTGGAACGTGGAGCGCCGTTTCCAGGGCACCACGGACGTCCAGCTGACCGAGGCCGGCGTGGCCCAGGCCCGCCGCGCCGCCCGGCTGCTGGCCTCCCTCGGGCCCGACGCGATCGTCTCCTCGGACCTGACGCGCGCCGCGCGCACGGCCGCCGAGCTGGCCGTGCTCACCGGTCTGGACGTCACCGTCGACGAGGCGCTGCGCGAGACGTACGCCGGCGTCTGGCAGGGGCTGACCCACGAGGAGATCATCGCCCGCCACGGTGAGGAGTACGCCGCCTGGAAGCGCGGGGAGCCGGTCCGCCGCGGCGGTGGCGAACTGGAGACCGAGGTCGCCGACCGGGCCGCCCCGGTCGTGCTGCGGCACGCGGAGAAGCTTCCCGAGGACGGCACGCTCGTGGTGGTCAGCCACGGCGGCACCATCCGCACCACCATCGGCCGGCTGCTCGGCCTGGACGCCCGCGACTGGGAGAGCCTGGGCGGTCTCTCCAACTGCTGCTGGTCCGTCCTCGGCGAGGGCGCCCGCGGCTGGCGGCTGCTGGAGCACAACGCCGGCACCCTGCCGGAACCGGTCCTCGGTGACGACGACTGACCGCGGATTTCACTTTCCGCAGGTCGCAGGCTAAAGTTCTTCTTGTTCGCCCCGCCGAGCGGGGCGCGACACCATGCGGCTCCGCCGCGTGGACGAGGGGCTATAGCTCAGTTGGTAGAGCGCCTGCATGGCATGCAGGAGGTCAGGAGTTCAATTCTCCTTAGCTCCACTGGTCGACACTCTATTGAGTTGTCAAAGATCGGTAGATGAGGATCCCGTCCCTTCGAGGGGCGGGATTTTTCATTGCTCGACGGGCTCTTTCGCGTAGCGGCTCCACAACAGCGCCGTCCGTCGCGAACTCTCCTCGTCCTCCGGCGTGTAGACGACGATCCGGCACTCGGGCATCCCGTCGACCGAGAACGACATCGAGGTCATCCGCAGCTCACCCACCGTCGCGTGCCGGAACACCTTCACCCGCCGCCCCGGCTGGGCCACGTCACCGGAACCCCACAGGCGCGCGAACTGCGGACTGGCCGCCGCCAGCGCCCTTATGAACTCCTCCCAGGCCGGCTCGCCGGCATGCACCCCGTACGCCGAGCGCAGGGTCGCCACCATCGTCGGCAGCTCGGTCTCCCGGGACACCAGGGGGCACAGCTCCTGCGGGACCGTGAACAGCGCCCACAGCGCGTTCCGCGGCTGCGTGCGGCTCGCGTCGTCCGCCCTGAAGAACAGGTCGCGGTAGACGGCGTTGGCGGCCAGGATGTCGTAGCGCGCGTTGTAGACCACGGCCGGACGCGGGACCAGCGCGTCGATGATGCCCTGGACCTCGGGCCCGACGCACTGCGCCGACGGCTTCGACGGCGGCAGGTACGGCACTTCGGCGAGATGGAACAGGTGCTCCCGCTCCGACGGGTCCAGCCGCAGGGTGCGCGCCACCGCGTTCAGCACCTGCGCGGAGGCGTTGATCGGTCTGCCCTGCTCCAGCCACGTGTACCAGGTCACCCCCACGCCGGAGAGCTGGGCGACCTCCTCGCGGCGCAGCCCGGGCGTCCGGCGCCGCAGCCCCGGCGGCATCCCCACGTCCGCCGGTGTCACCCGGGCGCGTCGGCTGCGCAGGAAGGCCGCCAGCTCGGGCCTGCGCCGCTGCGTCGTCGCCATCGTCATGTCCCCCATGGTCGAACTCCCACCGCTGACCTGACAGGTGCTGTCAGTACCAGCATCAGCGGGCACTCGGCACCCGTATCGAGGCGTCGTCAGGCTTTACGGCATGACGACCACACCTCGACCGGGCACCGCCGTGGCGCCCGCCGCTGTCACTACGGAAAGTAAACACCCCGCCACTGACAATCGGCCCCGCCCGCTGCTCACGGTCCTCCTCGCCGCCCAGTTCATGGCCCTGCTCGACGTGTTCATCGTGAACGTCGCGGCCCCCACGATCGGTTCCGACCTGCGTGCCTCCGGCGCCGATCTGCAACTCGTCGTCGCCGGCTACGCCATCACCTACTCGGTTCTGCTGATCACCGGCGCCCGCCTCGGCGACCGGTTCGGCCACGGCCGGGTCCACCTCGCCGGGCTCGCGCTCTTCACCGCGGCCTCCCTCGCCTGCGGGCTGGCCCAGGGCGCCACCGAGCTGATCCTCTTCCGGCTGGCGCAGGGCGCCGGATCGGCGCTGATGATCCCGCAGGTGCTCAGTCTCATCCAGCGGTCCTTCACCGGCGAGGCCCGCATCCGGGCGCTCGGCGCGTACTCGGCGGTCCTCGCTCTCGGCGCGGCGTCCGGGCAGGTGGTCGGCGGCGTCCTGGTCAGCGCCGACCTGCTGGGCACCGGGTGGCGGCCGGTGTTCCTGGTCAACGTGCCGGTCGGCCTGGTGCTGCTCGCCGTGGGCCACCGCGTCCTGCCGCGGGGCACCGGGTCCGGCCACACCCGCAGCCTGGACGGGCCGGGACTCGTGCTGCTGGCGGCGGCGGTCTCGCTGGTGACCGTGCCGCTGGTGCTCGGCCAGGAGAAGGACTGGCCGCTGTGGTCGTGGCTGTCGCTGACCGCCGGTGCCGCCGTCTTCGCCCTGTTCTGCGGATACGAGTCCCGGCTCGCCCGGCGCGGCGGTACCCCGCTGATCGCGCCCCGGGTGGTGCGCCACCCCGGGATGGGCCTCGCCGTGCTGCGCATCGCGGGCGCGATGACCGTCAACGCGGGCTTCCTGTTCGCCCTCACCCTGCACCTGCAGGGCGGTCTCGGGGACAGCCCACTGCGGGCCGGGCTGACCTTCGCGCCGACGGCCCTGGTGTTCGGTGTGATCGGGCTGACCTGGCGCCGGTGGCCCGCCCGGTGGCAACCGCTGCTGATTCCCGCCGGGTTCGTACTGCTCGCCCTCGCCGTGCTGGGCGTGGGGCTGACGCTGGAGAGCGGCACCCATGGCGGCGTTCTGGTGTTCGCCGCCTACTTCGGGGTCGGGGCGGGCGTCGCCCTCGCCTTCAGCCCGACGCTCACCGGGGCACTCGCCACGGTGCGGCCCGAGGACGCGGCGGACGCCAGCGGGCTGCTCGCCACGGTCACCCAGCTCGGCCAGCTGGTCGGGGTGGCCGCCTTCGGAGCACTCTTCCTCGACCGGCTTGAGTCACTCGGGGCCTTGTCGGCGTATACCTCTGGGCAAGCTCTTCTGACATGCATGTGCGCGCTCGCCGCGACGGCCGTCGCGGGTGCCGTGTCCGGACTGGTACGACGGCGTCGCTGACCGTGTCGGTCCGGTCGTGGCAGAATCAAACGGCCGGAAGGGGGCGCGGCCCGACGGGAGGGAGTGGCGATGCCTGCGAGCATCCTCGAAGAGGTCGGCGGCCTCTTCGCGGGGGCGACGACCCGGGAAACGGTGACCCGCCTGAGCTGCCCCTCCTGTGGTTCCGCGCACGTGGCCCAGGTCCTCGGGGACAACGGCGGCATCTCGTACGTGTGCACGTCCTGCGGCCACAGCTGGAGCTGATCGATGGGTGCACACAGGCGGAAGTGTGACTGGTGCGGCAGCGGCAATCCGATCGTCCGTGACATGGAGCCGGTCAACTCCGACTACCAGTACTGGTGCGAGGAGTGCGCGCGGGCGCTGATCATAAAAGGCGACCCGATCGAGACGTACCGCGAACTGGAGGGGGAGCCGATCTACGGCCGGCTCCTGGAGGAGCACTGCACGCTCAAGCGGTTCTACTCGTTCGTGACGGCCTGACGCGGACCACATCGCGGTCCGCGTCCGGGCCCGGGGAAACCGATTTGGTGTTCCACCCTCCGGACCGTGTAATGTTGGCGTCGCCGCCGGGGAAACCCGGAGGACAGCGGAAAAGCGCGGTTCCACCGCGTGACGCGAGGGGCTATAGCTCAGTTGGTAGAGCGCCTGCATGGCATGCAGGAGGTCAGGAGTTCAATTCTCCTTAGCTCCACAGCAGATCCCGCCGGATCCTATGATCCGGCGGGATTTTTCGTCTTCTTGGCGAGGCGCTTCCGCTCGGGAGGCCGCGGTCCGCCCCGGTGGGGGCGCGGACCGGAGCACGGGGCCGCCGCGTGGGCGGCCCCGCGGGGTCGGTCAGCGGCCCAGGGCCCGGCGGCCGCGGCCCTGGGACAGCACCGGCAGGTTGCGCGACGGAGCCTGCCCGCGCGTGTCCTCCTCGATGCGCAGGGCCAGTGCCGGACAACGCCGTACCGCGCGCATCGCCTTGTCCTCGGCGTAGCGCGGCACGTTCGCCTGGGCGACCGTCGGGAAGCCGTCCGCGCCCAACTCGAAGACCTCCGGGAGGATGTCCGCGCACAGGCCGTGGCCGCGGCACAGGGTCCAGTCGACGAAGATCTTCTGCCGGCTGGGGCCGTTCTCCTCGCTCTCGCCGCCCGGAATGCCCGTAGGGACCCTGCCCCCCTCGAAGAGCGGCAGCACGCCCTCCACGGGCCGTCCGCAGCCGTTGCCGAGGACGTGGGCGGCCAGGTCGTCGGTGAACGCCTTGACCGTCGACTCCAGGAACATCGCGGAACCGTCCGGGTGCGAGCACGCGCCGCGCCGCTTGACGTTCTTGGCGACCTGCTTGAGCGCCTCCAGGGCGGCCGGACCGCCGCCGTTCAGGATGTCCTCCATGCCGCGCGCGGCGGCGGGCAGTCCCAGGTAGCAGGGGCCGCACTGGCCCGCGCTCTCCTCCGCCAGCCACTGCGCCACCCGCAACGACTCGCCCAGCGGGCAGGTCTCCTGACTGATCGGCAGGATCGCGCCGGCGCCCAGTGACCCGCCCACGGCGTCCAGGGAGTTGCGGGAGACGACCGCCTCGTTGACGGTCGCCGCGTCGATCCACTTGCCGTGGTAGCCGCCGGTCAGCACGCCCTGCGGGACGGGCGGGGCGCCGGCCAGCTGCAGCACGTAGCGCAGCGGCACGCCGGTGGGCACCTCAAGCACCATGGGACGGGCGACGGCGCCGGAGACCGTGAGCATGACGGTGCCCGGCTCGTCGTACAGGCCGGTGTTGCCGTAGCGCTCCGGCCCGATGCGGGCGGCGATGGCCAGCTGGGCGAACGTCTCGGCGTTCGACAGCAGGGTCGGTGCGCCGCCGACGCCGCTCTGCGAGGCACTGATCTTGCGGCCGGGCGGGATCGCCGGGCCGCCGTCGATCGAGCGGATCAGTGACGCGGCGGCTCCGGTGACCATGCGGACCGGGTTGCGCTGCACCCACGCGCGTAGAGCCGACCGACGGCTGTTGCTGAGGCCGCGTTCGGCGAGCGCCGCCTCCATGGAGCGCTGGGTGGACTCCCGGGTCACCCCCACCACGAGCGTGCGGGCGCCCAGGGCCTCGGCGCACAGCAGGGCGCCGTCCAGGATGAGGTGCGGGGCACGGTTGATGAGCACCGTGTCCTTGCGGCAGGCCGGTTCGTCCTCGCTGCCGTTGACGACGACGACCGGCCGGACACCGCGTTTGATCGCCGACTCGGCGACCGAGCGCAGCTTCCTGTGGAAGGGGAAGCCGGCGCCGCCGCGGCCCTTCAGGTTGATGTTCTCGGCGAGCTTCGCGAGCTGCTCGCCGCCCATCGGTTCGAGCGGCCCGTGCACCTTCAGGTGCATGGGCAGGTCGAGTCGCTCCACAAGGTCGAAGCCCGACGTGAGTTGCGGAAGGCCGACCACGCGGACTTCGGGGACGTCGGGCAGGGCCTCGTTCACCTATAGCCTCCGGAAGGCGCGTTCCAAGGTTCGCCCGGACCCGGCGTGTCGTAGGACGCGCCGGGGTTCGTCTCGTTGGCGGGACCGCTGTTGTACGTGTCGTTCTGGTTGTACGCGCCGTACCCCGTGTTCGTCTCACCGGTGTCGTACACATCACGTCCGCCGTATCCGCCGCTGTCCGGATTGCCATAGACCGGGATGGTGTATCCGGTGTCCTGGAGCGGGTCGTACGCCGACGGGGGTGCCTCGCCGACCGGGGGCGGGGACGGGATGGGCCAGCTGCCCGAGGTGCTGCCGCCGGAGTCGACCCGCGGCATCGCCTCGGTGGCCTGCAGATCGAGTGGGTCCATGTGGGCGGTCTGGTCGGCGGGGGTCCGCGGTCCGCGCGAGGGGGTCGAGACGGCGCGGTAGGCGGCCGCGAAGCCGTTGGCGGGCTCCGGTGCGGTCGGCGTGTCGTAGAACGCCGACGCCGACGGCGGGGACAGGCGCGAGGAGGACCGGGAATCGGCCTCCGGTGCGCGGGCCGCGCGGTTCTCGTAGCCCGGCAGCGCCGAACCGCCCGGCGCTGTTCCGGCCCAGCCGTCCGCCGGTTCCCCGCGACGGTCGCGCTCGCCGCGAAGGTCCCGGTCCCCGCGAAGGTCACGGTCCTCGCGGAAATCACGCCCTTCGCGGAAATCACGCCCTTCGCGGAAGTCGCGTCCCTCGCCGCCGATCAGCGCGGTGAGCCGGGCGGCGACCTTGCGCTTGAACGGGCGCGGGGCTGCGCGCAGCGCGAGCGCCGCCACGACACCGGCCAGCGAGAGCTCGTAGGAGATCATGAAGAACGGCTTCGCCGCGCGGCCCGCGAACAGGCCGTGCAGCAGGGCCGCGCACAGGGCCGGGTAGGCCAGCATGTGCATCGCGCGCCAGCGAGCCGCGACCGGTGCGGGCGACGCGAACTGGTTGCGCAGCGCGCCCGTCACCGCGACGAAGATCATCAGGAGCGCGGCCACCGTGCCCAGGCCGATCAGGAAGGCGCTGCCCTGCATGGCGTCGCTGTCGCTGAACAGCAGCCCGAACGGGATGACGGCGGCGATCCAGCTGGTGTGGTCCAGGGCGAGCTTGACCGTGATGTGCACCAGGAGGAACGCGATCGAGGCGACCGCGGTCACCCGGTGGATGCCTTGCGCCACGATGCGCTGGCGTGTGTTGAGGACGAGCCGGTCCTGGGCCACCAGCCCCCAGATCACCGAGCAGGTGAGGCAGACCAGGGACAGGACGCCCGCACCGAAGTTGAGGAACTCCTGGAGCCAGTTGCCTCCGAGCAGGACGACCACGGGTATGAGGAGCAGGACGGCAGCGTAGGCCACCCCGGAGGCCGACCGGCCCGGCATGGGGAGCGAGCTGCTACTACGACGAGGGTTCATGGGGGCAACTCCGAGCGGTTCGGGAAAGCGGTCCCGCTGGCGAACTCTAGGCGGCGCCATACCGACGAGTACGAGGTTTGAGTTATTGCGTTGTTATCAAATGACAATGCGCTGGGTCCGGCGCCCAGTAGGGGCTGGTACGCGAAGTAAACCTTGATCGTGGTGCAGTGCTCCTCCTTCGCCGTCCCACGCGTCCACGCGCGCGTGGTGTGTTCCCTAGCCATACGGAAGCGCGTCGCGGCCTGCTCAATGCCTGCGGTACCCTGACCGCATGCGTGCCGTACGCCTTCTGCTTAGCGAGCCGCGCTGATCAGTCCCGATCGCGGGTGAGACCGCGATCGGAGTCGGCGCGGCGTCCCCTCCTGTGCGAGGGGATTTTTCGTTTCCGCGGGGAAGCCGCTGGCAGAGACGATCGATGGAGCTTTGAGGATCATGAGCGAGACGAACCCCGCTGCCGCCGAGACGGCCGCGCCGCACCGCTACACGGCCGCGATGGCGGCCGAGATCGAGGCACGCTGGCAGGACTTCTGGGACGCCGACGGGACGTACGCCGCGCCGAACCCCGCGGGTGACCTGGCGGGTGATCCGGAGCTGGTCGCCAGGCCCAAGAAGTTCATCATGGACATGTTCCCGTATCCCTCGGGTGCGGGGCTGCACGTCGGCCACCCGCTGGGCTACATCGCCACCGACGTCTTCGCCCGCTTCCAGCGCATGACCGGCCACAACGTCCTGCACACCCTGGGCTTCGACGCCTTCGGCCTGCCCGCCGAGCAGTACGCCGTGCAGACCGGCACGCACCCGCGCGTGTCCACCGAGGCCAACATCGAGAACATGACGGCCCAACTGCGTCGGCTGGGCCTGGGCCACGACAAGCGCCGGTCGTTCGCCACGATCGACCCGGACTACTACAAGTGGACCCAGTGGATCTTCCTGCAGATCTTCAACTCCTGGTACGACGAGGAGGCCGGCAAGGCCCGCCCCATCGCCGAACTCGTCGCCCAGTTCGCCTCCGGTGAGCGCCCGGTCCCCGGTGGCCGCTCCTGGGACGCGCTGAGCGGCGTCGAGCAGGCCGACGTCCTGGGCGGCTACCGCCTGGCCTACGCCTCCGACGCGCCCGTCAACTGGTGCCCCGGCCTGGGCACGGTCCTGGCCAACGAGGAGGTCACCGCCGACGGCCGCTCCGAGCGCGGCAACTTCCCCGTCTTCAAGGCCAAGCTGCGCCAGTGGAACATGCGCATCACCGCCTACGCGGACCGGCTGCTGGAGGACCTGGAGGAGCTGGACTGGCCCGAGGCGATCAAGCTGCAGCAGCGCAACTGGATCGGCCGTTCCGAGGGCGCCCGCGTCGACTTCCCGATCGACGGCGAACGCATCACCGTCTTCACGACCCGCCCCGACACCCTGTTCGGCGCCACCTACATGGTGCTGGCGCCCGAGCACCCCCTGGTCGACAAGTTCACCCCGGACGCCTGGCCGCAGGGCACCCACGAGGCGTGGACCGGCGGTCACGCCACCCCGGCCGAGGCCGTCGCCGCGTACCGCGCGCAGGCCGCGTCCAAGTCCGACGTCGAGCGGCAGGCCGAGGCCAAGGACAAGACCGGCGTCTTCACCGGCGCGTACGCCACCAACCCGGTCAACGGCGAGCGGGTCCCCGTCTTCGTCGCCGACTACGTCCTGATGGGCTACGGCACCGGCGCGATCATGGCCGTCCCGGCGCACGACACCCGCGACTTCGCCTTCGCGCGCGCCTTCGAACTGCCCATCCGCTGCGTCGTCGAGCCCACCGACGGCCGGGGTACCGACCCGTCCGCGTGGGACCACGCCTTCGCCTCCTACGACGCGAAGATCGTCAACTCCGCCGGTGACGGCGTCTGTCTGGACGGCCTGGGCGTCGCCGAGGCCAAGGCGCGCATCACCGAATGGCTGGAGCGCGAGGGCATCGGCGAAGGCACCGTCAACTTCCGCCTGCGCGACTGGCTGTTCAGCCGTCAGCGCTACTGGGGCGAGCCCTTCCCGATCGTCTACGACGAGGACGGCGTCGCCCACGCCCTGCCCGAGTCGATGCTGCCGCTGGAGCTGCCCGAGGTCGAGGACTACAGCCCGCGCACCTTCGACCCGGACGACGCCGACACCCAGCCCGAGACGCCGCTGTCGCGCAACGAGGACTGGGTCAACGTCACCCTGGACCTGGGAGACGGCCCGAAGACGTACCGCCGTGAGACCAACACCATGCCCAACTGGGCCGGTTCCTGCTGGTACGAGCTGCGTTACCTGGATCCGCACAACGAGGACCAGCTGGTCGCCCCCGACATCGAGCGCTACTGGATGGGCCCGCGCGAGGGCCTGCCGCACGGCGGCGTCGACCTGTACGTCGGCGGCGCCGAACACGCCGTGCTGCACCTGCTGTACGCCCGCTTCTGGTCGAAGGTCCTGTTCGACCTGGGGCACGTCTCCTCCGCGGAGCCGTTCCACAAGCTGTTCAACCAGGGCATGATCCAGGCCTACGTCTACCGCGACAGCCGTGGCTTCCCGGTGCCCGCCGCCGAGGTCGAGGAGCGCGACGGGGCGTTCTTCTTCGAGGGCGAGCCGGTCAGGCGCGAGCTGGGCAAGATGGGCAAGTCCCTGAAGAACGCGGTCACGCCGGACGAGATCTGCGCCGAGTACGGCGCCGACACCCTGCGCCTGTACGAGATGGCGATGGGCCCGCTGGACGTCTCCCGGCCATGGGACACGCGCGCGGTGGTCGGCCAGTACCGCCTGCTGCAGCGGCTGTGGCGCAACGTCGTCGACGAGTCGACCGGCGAGATCACCGTCACCGACGCCGAGCCCGACGAGGAGACGCTGCGCGCCCTGCACAAGGCGATCGACGGCGTCCGCCAGGACCTGGAAGGCCTGCGGTTCAACACCGCCATCGCCAAGATCACCGAGCTGAACAACCACCTGACCAAGGCCGGCGGCACGGTGGCCAGGCCGGTCGCCGAGTCGCTGGTACTGCTGATCGCTCCGCTGGCCCCGCACATCGCCGAGGAACTGTGGCACCGGCTGGGCCACGGCGACTCGGTCGTCCACCGGGACTTCCCGGTCGCCGACCCGGCTTACGTCGTCGACGAGACGGTGACCTGCGTCGTGCAGATCAAGGGCAAGGTCAAGGCCCGGCTGGAGGTGCCCCCCACCATCTCCGAGGAGGAGCTGGAGAAGGCGGCGCTGGCCGACGACGGCGTCGTCAAGGCGCTGGGCGGTGCGGACATCCGCAAGGTCATCGTGCGGGCGCCCAAGCTGGTGAACATCGTCCCGGCGTAGCGCGTGACCAGAGCCGTCTCCGGGTGATCCCGGAGACGGCTCAGGGTTTTCTGCGGGCAGGTTCGGGGTTCCGCAGGAACCCACGGTCTGCCCGCGGCGTTTACCGTGGAGAGATGGCGCGCAGCGCGCCGTGCCCGCTGGAGGAGGAGCGCCGTGGAAACAGTGATCGCCGTCGTCGTCCTGTTCCTCGTCGCCTTCCTGGCGCTCGGCGTGTACGCGACGGTGAAGGTGGTCGGCGCGGCCCGGCGCGGCGTGGACCGCACGCTCACCCAGGCCCGGCGCACGGTCGAGGACCACACCCTGCGCGCCAAGTCCTTCACCCAGTTCGGGCCGGCCGCCGAGATCGCCCAGCTCCGGCTCAAGCTGCGTACCTCCATGCGCGCCACGCAGGACGCGCTGCTCGCGGGAGCGGCCGAGGACGAATCCCTCAAGGAGTCCCTCGACCTGTTCCGGCGGCTGAGCGCCCACGGGCACGAACTGGACGCCGACCTCAAGCGCCTCGAGTCCGAGCCCGACCGGGCCACCCTGACCGCCCGGCTGCCCGACCTCCGCGAACGCACCGAGCGCATCACCGGCTCGGCGGACTCTCTGCGCTGGGCCGCCCGGGACCGCGCCCGGCGCTTCGCCGACGACGACCTCGACGCCCTCAGGTCCCAGATCGACGTCGAAGCCGGCGCCCTCAGACACTGGACCGTCGAGGACCCCGCGCAGACCCCGCCGCCCTGGCCCGAGGCCCCGGCTCCCGGTGCCGCGGACGACGGCCGGCCAAGGACGCAGTCCTCGGACCCGCACCCCGACCCGGTGCGGCCGGCCATCACCCCGCCCGGGGTACGGCCCACCTACCCCTGGCAGAAGAAGCCCCGTCCCGAGAGCACCACCTGATCCGGAATCCGGACCGGCAGCGGATCGGCGCGCGCCCGCACTGCTCGGCACGGTTCCCGGTTCCGTCTCGGGACAGGGCCGGAATCGTGCCCGGTACCGGCCGGGCCCGGGCGACGGATCCGGTCAAGGGCAGTCCGCCCGCGAGGGCCCGGGCTGCCACCCGCACGCTACGGCAGGTAACCTCCAGCTCATGTCCCGCCATGTCGCGATCGTCACGGATTCAACGGCCTACCTGCCGCAGCGGACGATGGAGCGCCACGGCATCACCGCCGTGCCCCTGACGGTGGTCCTCGGTGACCAGGCCCTGGAGGACGGCACCGAGATCTCCCACCGCGCGCTGGCCCAGGCTCTGCAGAGGCGACGCCCCGTCACCACCTCGCGGCCCGGCCCGCAGCTCTTCGCCGAGACGTACCGCAAGGTCGCCGAGTCCGGCGCCACCGACATCGTCTCCCTGCACCTGTCCGCCGAACTGTCCGGTACCTACGACGCGGCCGTCGTCGCCGCCCGTGAGGCGCCGGTGCCCGTGCGGGTGGTGGACACCGGAATGGTCGCCATGGCGCTCGGCTTCTGCGCGCTCGCCGCGGCCGAGACGGCGGAATCCGGCGGCACTCTCGACGAAGCGGTCACGGCCGCGGAGAAGCGGGCCGGCGGCACCTCCGCCTACTTCTACGTCGACACCCTCGACTACCTGCGCCGCGGCGGCCGTATCGGCACCGCGCAGGCACTGCTGGGCTCCGCGCTCGCCGTCAAGCCGCTGCTGCAGTTGCAGGGCGGGCGGATCGAGCCGCTGGAGAAGGTCCGGACGGCGGCCAAGGCGATCGCCCGTCTGGAGGAGTTGGTCGCCGAGCGGGCGGGCGGGGCGCCCGTGGACATCGCTGTCCACCACCTCGCCGCCGCCGACCGGGCCGCCGCTCTGACGGAGCGGTTGCGCGAGAGGGTGCCCCGACTCGCCGATCTGCACGTGAGCGAGGTGGGCGCGGTGATCGGGGCGCACACCGGACCCGGGCTGCTCGGGGTCGTGGTCTCGCCGAGGTGATGAGGCGTCACCCGGGCTCTTCGGGGCCGGATCCCTCGTGTGGGTGACGCAGTTGTCCACAACTGGCCCGTCATCCACGGAAATCAAGCAAGATCATCGTGGCTGGGTGAGATGTCCGATGCTCGTGGCATGGCATTCCGATCACGCACCCGCAGCACGACCGCGACCAGCGGCCCCGGCCGGCTACCCGGCTCCGACGGCCGTACGCGTCGCCGTTCTCGCCCACCGGCAGGGGAGCCCTCGCGGCACCGGCGGACCTCGGCGGAGGACGTCCGCCGCCGCGCCGAGGTGCTGTTCACCGAACGGGCCGTGCAGGCAAGGGAGTCGGGGACCGGCCCGCCGGGAGACGGGGCAGCCCTGGGGACGCCCGTTCCCGACACCGGGCCGTCCTCGGCCTCCGGAACGGATCGGGCCGCGCTCGCCGGTCCGGCAGCCGGTCCGGCCCCGGCGGCCACTGCGGCCTCGCATCCACCGGCGGCCTCGGTGGCACAGGAGCCACCGGCTCCACCGGTTGCCTCAATCCCACCGGCGCCACCAGCGCCCTCGACTTCAGCCGCACCGGCTTCACTGGCGGCACCGGCTCCACCGGCGCCACGGGCTGTATCGGCTTGGCGTTCCGCATCGGCGCCATCGGCGCCATCGGTTCCGTTCTCGGTATCGGCTCCGCTCGCGAGCCTCGGGGCGGCAGCTGCTTCGGGGCCTCCGGCGGCCGCCACCTCCGATACATCGTCGGCGGAGCCCGGGGCCGACGAGAGGGCCGGGCGGTCGGCGGAGACGAGGACGGACATCCGGCGGGGCAGGATCGCGGCGGCCCTGCGGGAGCGGCTGCCGCTGTGGGCGCAGGCACACTGCGCCATGGAGCGCAGGAGCGTGCTGGCCCTCTCGGTGGTGCTGCTCGCCGCCGCCGTCCTCGCCGCACAGCACTTCTGGGGCGGCCGACCGCAGCCAGTGCGGGCCCCCGAGACGGTGCGCGCGGCGGCGCCCTACCCGGCGGTGGCCGACAGCACGGCGTCCGTCACGGGCGCCGCCGGCGTCCCGGCCACCGCCCCGGCCGCGACAGCCGCCGAGATCGTCGTGGACGTCAGCGGCAAGGTGCGCGAGCCGGGAATCCACCGACTTCCCGCAGGTTCCCGGGTCGCCGACGCGCTCCGGGCGGCCGGCGGGGTAAGGCCGGGCACCGACACCGGCGGGATCAACCGGGCGCGCTTCCTGGTCGACGGAGAACAGGTGGTCGTCGGCGCCCCGCTCCCCGCGTCGGCCGCTGCCGCCGGGACGGCCGGGGCAGCGGCCGGAGTGCCACCGCCGGGTGCCGGACCCACCGCTCCCCTCTCGCTGAACACGGCCACGCTGGAACAGCTCGACACCCTGCCGGGAGTGGGCCCGGTTCTCGCCCGGCACATCCTCGACCACCGCACGCGGCACGGCGGCTTCCGCTCGGTCGACGAACTGCGCCAGGTCAACGGCATCGGCGAGCGACGCTTCGCGGACCTGCGCAACCTGGTGCGGCCATGACGGACGTCCGGACGGAGAGCGGAGCGAGCCCCGGGGTCGCCGCCCGGCAGGCCGTGCACGCGGACTCGGGGAAACGGCTCGGCGCCGCCAACCCCCGGCAGGAGGGGCCGGCCGACCTGCGGCTGGTGCCCCCCGCGCTCGCCGCGTGGGCGACGGCGGCGCTCACGCTGAACGCGACGCCGACCGTGGTGACGGCCGTCGCCCTGGGATGCGCGGTAGTGGGGAGCGTGCTGCTCCTGGCACGGCGCCGTACCGGGGGTGGGGCTGCCGCGCGACAGAGTGTGGGCGGGGTCGGCGGCTCACCGGAAGCCGCCGCGGGCGACCGCCTCCGGTGGACGGTGACCGTGGCCGGTGTACTGCTCTGCGTGGCGGCGGCCGCCGCGTCGGCCGGGCTGCACGGGGCGGATCTGCGCCGGGGGCCGGTGCCGGCGCTGGCCCGTCAGTACATGACTGTCACCGCGGAGGTACGGCTCACCTCCGATCCCCGGCTCACCCGCCCCCGGGCCGGTGGGGACCGCAGCAGGAACCCGTCCGTGCTGGCCGAGGGTGAGGTGCTCCGCGTCGAGCAGGCGGGCGGCACGGCGGTGACGACCCGGACACCGGTGCTGCTGGTGGTGGACGCCGGAAAGGCAGACACCGGGCGCGGGCCGGGTGCCGGCGCCGATCCGGACGCGCGGGCCGGCCCCGACGGCTTGCGGAAGCCCGGAGCCAGCGGGCCGGAGGACACGCGCTCGGCCTGGCTCGGGCTGCTCCCGTCGACGCGGGTACGGGTCACCGGACGGTTGGCACCCGCCCTCACGCGCGGAGACCGGATCGCGGCCGTGCTCCGGGTCCGGGACCCGATCGCGCCGCGGGTCGTCGCACGGGCGTCGGCTGCGCAACGGTTCGCGGGACGCCTGCGGGCCGGGCTCCGCGAGGCCACCGACCCGCTGCCCGGCGACGCGCGAGCGTTGCTGCCGGGCCTGGTCGTCGGCGACACCTCGCGGATCACGGCGGAACTGGACGCGGCGTTCAAGGCGACCGACCTCGCGCACACCCTCGCCGTCTCCGGCAGCAACCTCACCATCGTCCTCGCCCTGCTGATCGGACCGCCCGGCCTCGCCCAACAGGCCGAGCGGCGCGGTCTGGCACCCCGTCTCGGGATCCCGCTGCGGTCCACCGCGGTGCTCGGCGGGGCACTCACGCTCGGGTTCGTGGTCGTCTGCCGGCCCGACCCCAGCGTTCTGCGGGCGGCGGCGTGCGGGGCGGTGGTGCTGCTCGCCCTAGCCACGGGCCGCCGCAGATCACTGGTCCCCGCCCTGGCGACGGCGGTGCTGCTGCTGGTGCTGTACGACCCGTGGCTGGCCCGCAGCCATGGCTTCCTGCTCTCCGTTCTCGCCACCGGAGCCCTGCTCACGCTGGCACCGCGCTGGAGCGCCGGGCTCCAGGCCCGCGGGGTACCGGCCCGGCCGGCGGAGGCACTGGCGGCCGCCGGAGCGGCGCAGGCGGTGTGCGCACCGGTCGTCGCGGTGCTGTCGGCGCGGGTCAGTCTGGTGGCGGTGCCCTGCAATCTGCTCGTGGAGTGCGCGGTCGCACCGGCCACGGTGCTCGGCTTCGCGACGCTGGCCGCGGCGCCCCTGTCGATGCCGGTGTCCGAGGTGCTGGCCTGGTGTGCGCGGTGGCCGGCCGGGTGGGTCGCGGGCGTCGCACGGACCGGGGCGGCGCTGCCCGGCAGCGGAGTCGACTGGCCCGGCGGCTGGACCGGGGCGCTGCTGCTCGCCCTCGTCACGGCGGCGGCGGTGGCAGCCGGGCGCCGGCTGCTGCGGCACCCGTGGCTGTGCGGCGCGTGCGCGCTGCTGTTCCTGTTGGCCGTGGTGCGGCCACCGCCGCTGGCACGAGTCATCACGGGCTGGCCGCCGCCGGGCTGGCGGTTGGCCGTGTGCGACGTCGGACAGGGCGACGCGCTGGTCCTGGCGGCCGGCGAGGCGACCGGGGTGGTGGTGGATGCCGGGCCCGACCCGGCGCTGGTGGACGGGTGTCTGCGCACGCTGGGCGTCACCCGGGTCCCGCTGGTCGTCCTGACGCACTTCCACGCCGACCATGTGGCCGGGCTGCCGGGGGTGTTGCGTGGGCGGACGGTGGGCGCGATCGAGACGACCGGGTTCGAGGAGCCCGAGGAGCAGGTGGAGTTCGTACGGAAGGAGGCGGCGGCGCGAGGTGTACCGGTCGGGTGGGCCGTGGTGGGCGAGCGGCGGCGCGTGGGAGCCGTGGACTGGCAGGTGCTGTGGCCGCCCCGGCCGGCCCCGGAGGCCGACGGGCCGAACGACGCCAGCGTGACCCTGCTGGTGCGCTCTGCGGGGCTGCGGCTGCTCCTTCTCGGGGATCTCGAACCCCCGGCCCAGCAGGCGCTGCTGAGGTCGCCGGCTGCGAGGCTGCTCGGCTCGGTGGACGTCCTGAAGGTGGCCCATCACGGCTCGGCCTATCAGGACCCGGACCTGATGCACGTGGTCGCGCCGAGAGTGGCGCTGATCTCCGTCGGGGCGGACAACACCTACGGTCATCCCGCTCCCACCACGCTGGCCGCGCTGCGGGCGACGGGTGCGGTGGTGCTGCGCACGGACCGGGACGGGGCGCTGGCGGTCGGCGGCAGCCGGTCGGACCTGCGGGCGTGGGGGGCCGAGGGGCGGTGAAGTGGGGGCGGTGGTGGCGGAGGGGGAGAGGGTTGGAGGCGGAGGCCCGAGGGAGGGGAAGGGGCGGGGCGGAAGCCTCGGGGGAGGGAGAGGAAGGGGCGGGCGGAAGCCTCGGGGGGAGGGAGGGGGAGGGGCCCGGGATGGAGGGCAAGCGGAGTAGGACACAGCACGGTCCGGACCCGGAGACGGAGGCCGGAAGGCGGAGGGCGACAGGCGGAGGGCAAAAGGCGGAGAGCAAGTGGAGGAAGGGACAGGCGGCAAGCCAGGAGACTGGTCACATGGACTCCGTACAGGTTGACGCCTATCTACGCCGCCTCGGCGCCGAGCGCCCCGCGCGGCCCACTGTGGAGGCTCTGCGCGAGCTGCATGTGCGCCATCTGCGGGCGGTGCCGTTCGAGAACCTCTCGATCCACCTCGGGGAGGAGATCGTGCTGGAGGAGAAGCGGCTGGTGGACAAGGTGGTGGGCGCGCACCGGGGCGGGTTCTGTTACGAGCTGAACGGGGCGTTCGGGGCGCTGCTGGGCGCGCTGGGCTTCGAGGTGGCGTTGCTCGCGGCCCGGGTGCACGGCGAGGGGGAGCGGCGGTGGGGGGTGCCGTACGACCATATGGCGCTGCGGGTGGTGGCGGAGGACGGGAGCGAGTGGCTGGCGGATGTGGGGTTCGGGGAGCACAGCCACTATCCGCTGGCGTTCGGGGAACGGGGCGAGCAGGTCGAGCCCGGCGGGGTGTTCCGCCTCGTCGAGGCGGAGGAGGCGGACGACCTCGACGTCGTGCGCAACGGCAGGGTGGAGTACCGGCTGGAGCTGCGGCCACGGGTGCTCGGTGACTTCGTGACGGGCGCATGGTGGCATCGGACCTCGCCGGAGTCGGGTTTCACCCGGTCGCTGGTGTGTTCGCGGAACACGGAGGACGGCGGGCGGATCACGCTCAGCGGGCGGCGCTTGAAGGAGACGACGGCGGACGGGACGGTGGTGCGCCGGGAGCTGGCGGGGGACGAGGAGGTCCTGGCGGTGTACCGGGAGCGGTTCGGGATCGAGCTGGGCCGGGTACCGGAGGTACGGAAGCCCATCGAAAGGTGATTCACATCACACACTGCGGGCGATAAGGGGCGTCGGTCACGGCGGTCCACCCTCCTGTCGGGAATCGACTGCCGAACGCGTAGGAGGCACGTCATGCAGCAGCTGCTGAGGGTCCAGAACTTCACTGTGTCGAGTGACGGATACGGCGCCGGGGAGGGGCAGAGTCTGGAGAGGCCGTTCGGGCACGCCGATCCGGTCCAGCTGATGTCCTGGGCCATGGCCACGGCCGGCTGGCCCATGCGGACGGACCACGCGGGGAGCCGGGGGCTCGACGACTACCTCACGCGGGACTTCGCCCGGAACATCGGGGCCGAGATCATGGGGCGCAACAAGTTCAGCCCGCAGCGGGGGCCGTGGCAGGACCACGAGTGGAAGGGGTGGTGGGGTGACGAGCCGCCCTTCCACACGCCGGTGTTCGTGATGACGCACCATCCGCGTCCGTCGTTCACGCTGTCCGACACCACGTTCCACTTCGTGGACGGGGACCCGGCGACGGTGCTGGAGCAGGCGCGGGAGGCGGCGCGGGGGAAGGACGTGCGGCTCGGCGGCGGGGCCACCACGATCCGGGAGTTCCTCGATGCGGACCTCGTGGACACGCTGCACGTCGCGGTCTCGCCGGTGAAGCTCGGGGCGGGGTCGAGGCTGTGGGAGTCGCCCGAGGAGCTGTTCGACCGGTTCCACTGCGATGTGGTGCCCAGTTCGAGCGGGGTGACGCACCACCTGTTCTGGCGGAAGTGACGAGGCCGGACCGAGAGGGCGCACGGGGTGGCAGCGGCGGGGACCGCGGGGGCCGCCCCCGGCCGGACGTGTCGGCTCGCGCCGTGCCTGGACAATGGGGCCGTGAGCGATGTGAGACATGTCCTGGTGCTGCCCGACCGTGACGCGGCGGAGGAGGTGGCCGAGGCCCTGGGGGAGCGGTTCGGCATCCACGAGGAGCCGCAGCTCGTCCGGGACGCGCTGGCCGGGGAGGACGACGCGGAGGACGCCCAGTGGCTGGTGGTGGTGCGGGACGAGGCCGGGCGGCTGGACCCGGGGGAGCTGGACGCGTTCGCCGGTGAGTGGGAGGGCTGGCGTGAGGAGCCGTAGGGCCCTTCCAGGGACCGACCTCCGTGGTGAAGCGTCGGAAGAGCCCCGGGCTCGCGGGTGGGCGGCGGGTTGTCAGTGCGGCGTGACATGCTGAGGGGCGATGGCCAGGAAGACTGCGAATGACGACCTTCTCGCCCCCGTGACGCTCGCCGTGGGGCAGGAAGAGCTGTTGCTCGACCGTGCCGTGCGGGAGGTGGTGGCCGCCGCCAGGGCCGCCGACGCCGACACGGACGTGCGGGACCTGACCCCCGACCAGCTGCAGCCGGGCACACTCGCCGAGCTGACCAGCCCGTCGCTGTTCGCCGAGCGCAAGGTCGTTGTCGTGCGGAACGCGCAGGACCTGTCGGCGGACACCGTCAAGGACGTCAAGGCGTATTTTCCGGCGCCCGCCGAGGAGATCACGCTGGTGTTGCTGCACGCCGGAGGGGCCAAGGGCAAGGGGCTGCTGGACGCCGCGCGGAAGGCGGGCGCGCGGGAGGTCGCCTGCCCGAAGATGACCAAGCCGGCCGACCGGCTGGCGTTCGTGCGGCAGGAGTTCCGGGCCGCGGGGCGGTCGGCCACGCCCGAGGCGTGCCAGGCGCTGGTCGACGCCATCGGCAGTGATCTGCGGGAACTCGCCTCCGCGGTGTCGCAGCTCTGTGCCGACGTGGAGGGGACGATCGACGAGGCGATCGTCGCGCGTTACTACACGGGCCGGGCGGAGGCGTCCAGCTTCACGGTGGCCGACCGGGCCGTCGAGGGACGGGCGGCCGAGGCACTGGAGGCGTTGCGCTGGTCGCTGGCGACCGGGGTCGCGCCCGTGCTGATCACCAGTGCGCTGGCGCAGGGCGTGCGGGCCATCGGCAAGCTGTCCTCGGCACGCGGCGGGCGGCCCGCCGATCTGGCGCGGGAGCTGGGCATGCCGCCGTGGAAGATCGACCGAGTGCGCCAGCAGATGCGCGGCTGGACGCCGGACGGGGTCGCGGTGGCGCTGCGGGCGGTCGCCGAGGCCGACGCCGGCGTGAAGGGCGGCGGGGACGACCCGGAGTACGCCCTGGAGAAGGCCGTGGTGACGATCGCCCGCGCAGCCCGTTCCCGGGGGCGGTGACGCGGAGAGCCCGGCTCCGGCCGCGACAGCCCGGCTCCGGCCTGGTCCGGTGAGGCGGACAGCCCGGACCCGCCCGTGGCCCAGAGAACCCGGACCCGCCCGTGGCCCGGAGAACCGGGACCCGCCTGTGGCCCGGAGAACCGGGACCCGCCCGTGGGACCCGTGATCCAGTCGCCGCCGCCCGACCAGCGAGGAGAATTGTACGTATCAGCCGCACCTCTCCCAGGCAGTGAAAGGTGGCGATCGTCATGGCTGAACACCCGCATGCCGCGCTCGTCCGCAGAGGCTATGAAGCCTTCTCCCGTGGTGACATGGACGGCCTGCGTGAACTGTTCACAGCGGACTGCACGCATCACGTGCCCGGTACCCACATGCTCTCGGGTGACTACAAGGGGCAGGACTCGGTCATCGAGATGTACGGCCGGCTCATGCAGGAGACGAACGGGACGATGCGTGTGGAACCGCGCAACGTCTTCGTCGACGGCCGGGGTCATGCCGTCGGACTGCACCACATCACCGCCGAGCGCGGCGGCAAGCGGTTCGACGCGGACGAGGTGATCGTCTTCCGGATCGTCGGGGACAAGGTGAGCGATCTCGACGAGTGCTCCATGGACCTCGACATGGACAACGAATTCTGGGCATGAGCGCCCGGAACGGCAGTCCGGCAAGCCGAAGGCCCCGGCACCCGCCCTGGGGAAGGGCGAGATGCCGGGGCCTTCGGTGAAAACCGGTGATCAGTACCGGTGATCAATGCCGGTGATCAATACCGGGTGAGCTCGCTCCCGCGTGGCGAACGCAGGCCGCGAGCGAGCTCGGGTGCCGGTCGGGGGCGGATGAGAGAGGGCCCGCCCTGGGTCCTGCCGGCGATCAGACCAGATAAGAGGTTCAGCCCTTGAGGGACGCGACCTGGGAAGCCAGCGCCGACTTCTTGTTGGCGGCCTGGTTCTTGTGGATGACGCCCTTCGAGACGGCCTTGTCGAGCGCACGCGACGCGGCGCGCTGCAGCTCGGTGGCCTTCTCGACGTCACCCGCGGCGGCGGCCTCGCGGGCCTTGCGGATCGCGGTCTTCAGGGAGGACTTGACGGCCTTGTTGCGCAGCCGGGCCTTCTCGTTGGTCTTGATCCGCTTGATCTGGGACTTGATGTTCGCCACGAATGAGCCTTTTCAGGTTCAGGCACGGGGCAGGAGGGATCCCACTGGGATCGTCCGGTCCCGTACCAGGTGATTTCTTGGGGTCGTGCCTCGCGCTGAGAGGGCATGAGACACAGCCCCCCACACTACCAGCGGCCCTCGGAGTGGCCCAAACCGGCTGCCGCTTCCCACCCGTGGGACCATGGAAGCTACGTATCGATCCGACCCGAGCCGCTGCCCTGCGGATACCTCAAGAATCAGGACCCTGCGTGCCCGCGACCCCTAACAATGTGCCCGAGCCGAGCCGTACCGACCCGGCTCTGATCCGCAACTTCTGCATCATCGCGCACATCGACCACGGCAAGTCCACCCTCGCCGACCGGATGCTCCAGCTGACCGGCGTGGTCGAGCAGCGGCAGATGCGTGCTCAGTACCTCGACCGCATGGACATCGAACGTGAGCGCGGCATCACGATCAAGTCCCAGGCCGTGCGCCTGCCCTGGGCGCCGACCAACGACCCGGGCAACACGCACATCCTCAACATGATCGACACCCCGGGGCACGTCGACTTCACCTACGAGGTCTCGCGGTCGCTGGCCGCCTGCGAGGGGACCATCCTCCTCGTCGACGCGGCCCAGGGCATCGAGGCCCAGACCCTCGCCAACCTCTACCTGGCGATGGAGAACGACCTCACGATCATCCCGGTACTGAACAAGATCGACCTGCCGGCCGCGCAGCCCGAGAAGTTCGCCGAGGAGCTGGCCAACCTGGTCGGCTGCGACCCGTCCGACGTGCTCAAGGTCTCGGCCAAGACGGGCCTGGGCGTGGAGGCGCTGCTCGACAAGGTCGTCAAGGAGATCCCGGCCCCGGTCGGCGTCAAGGACGCCCCCGCCCGCGCGATGATCTTCGACTCCGTGTACGACTCGTACCGGGGCGTCGTGACGTACGTCCGGGTCATCGACGGTCAGCTCAACAGGCGTGAGCGGATCCGGATGATGTCGACGGGCGCCACGCACGAGCTGCTGGAGATCGGCACCAACTCGCCCGAGATGTTGCCGGCCGACGGCCTCGGCGTCGGCGAGGTGGGCTATCTGATCACCGGTGTGAAGGACGTGCGCCAGTCCAAGGTCGGTGACACCGTCACCAGCCAGCACAAGGGCGCCACCGAGCCGCTCGGCGGCTACAAGGACCCGAAGCCCATGGTCTTCTCCGGGCTCTACCCCCTGGACGGCTCGGACTACCCCGAGCTGCGCGAGGCCCTGGACAAGCTGCAGCTCAACGACGCCGCGCTGGTCTACGAGCCGGAGACCTCCGCGGCTCTCGGCTTCGGTTTCCGCGTGGGCTTCCTGGGGCTGCTCCACCTCGACGTGATCCGCGAGCGGCTGGAGCGCGAGTTCGGGCTCGACCTCATCGCCACCGCCCCCAACGTGGTCTACCGCGTGATCATGGAGGACGGCAGCGAGGTCACCGTCACCAACCCGAGCGAGTTCCCCGAGGGCAAGATCGACGAGGTGTTCGAGCCGGTCGTGCGGGCGACCATCCTCGCGCCGACCGAGTTCATCGGCGCGATCATGGAGCTGTGCCAGACCCGGCGCGGCACCCTGCTCGGCATGGACTACCTCTCCGAGGACCGGGTGGAGATCCGCTACACCCTGCCCCTCGCGGAGATCGTCTTCGACTTCTTCGACCAGCTGAAGTCCAAGACCCGCGGATACGCCTCCCTGGACTACGAACCCACGGGCGAACAGAGCAGCAGCCTGGTCAAGGTCGACATCCTGCTGCACGGCGACAAGGTGGACGCCTTCTCGGCGATCACCCACAAGGACCAGGCGTACGCGTACGGCGTGCGGCTCGTCGCCAAGCTCAAGGAGCTGATCCCGCGGCAGAACTTCGAGGTGCCGGTGCAGGCCGCCATCGGCTCCCGGGTCATCGCCCGCGAGACCATTCGCGCCATCCGCAAGGACGTCCTCGCCAAGTGCTACGGCGGTGACATCTCCCGTAAGCGCAAGCTGCTGGAGAAGCAGAAGGAAGGCAAGAAGCGGATGAAGATGGTGGGTTCCGTGGAGGTTCCGCAGGAGGCCTTCATCGCGGTGCTCTCCAGCGATGACGGCTCGGGGTCGGCCAAGAGCAAGAAGTAACCGCGGGTTACCGGTGGCAGGCGGTGTGAACCGGGCAACGGGGGGTCCGTCGCGCGAGAGCGCGGCGGGCCCCTCGGGCCTCGACGTGGCACTCTCTGTGGGAAGTGACAGGGCGCGGGCCCTTACGAACCGGCCGGTCGGGCTCTACTCTGATCCCTGCTCGATAGTTACTCGTGAGTTAAACAACGGCGCGAGCGTGACGCAGCGGATGTGGATGACCGCAGCGAGCCGTGCGTGAACGCATCGAGCCGTGAGTGACCGCACTACAACGACCCGTGAGTGAACCCAGCCGCACTGAGCCAGCCGCACCGTCGCGGGCCCCGGAGGATGTCGTGAGCGACACACAGACCCTGATCGAGAACCGTCCGCCGTCCGTCGCGGGCCTCTTCCTGGAGCGGGTGGCGGCCACGCCGGACGCCGAGGCCTACCGCTACCCGGTGCCGGCGGCCTCCGGCGAAGGCCCCGACGAGTGGAAGTCGCTCAGCTGGGCGCAGGCCGCCGACCGGGTCTACGCCATCGCCGCCGGCCTCGTCGACCTCGGCATCGAGCCCGAGCAGCGCGTCGCGCTGGCCTCCTCCACGCGTCTGGAGTGGATCCTGGTCGACCTCGGCATCATGTGCGCGGGCGCGGCCACCACCACGATCTACCCGCAGACCAACGCCGAGGAGTCGGCCTTCATCCTCTCCGACTCCGAGAGCCGGGTGCTGATCGCCGAGAACGCCGACCAGCTCGCCAAGGCGGTCGACAAGCGCGGCGAGCTGCCCGACCTCACCCACGTGGTCGTCATCGACTCCGAGGGCGTGGAGACCGGCGACTGGATCCTCGGCCTGGACGAGCTGGAGAAGCGCGGCGCCGCCCGGCTGGCGACGGAACCCGAGCTGATCAAGGAGCGGGTCGGGGCGCTCACCTCCGAGCAGCTCGCCACCCTCATCTACACCTCCGGCACCACCGGCCGCCCCAAGGGCGTGCGCCTGCCGCACGACAACTGGTCGTACATGGCGAAGGCGATCGCCGCCACCGGCCTGCTCGGACCGGACGACGTGCAGTACCTGTGGCTGCCGCTCGCCCACGTCTTCGGCAAGGTCCTCACCTCCGGCCAGATCGAGGTCGGGCACGTCACCGCCGTCGACGGCCGGGTCGACAAGATCATCGAGAATCTGCCGGTCGTCCAGCCGACCTACATGGCGGCCGTCCCGCGCATCTTCGAGAAGGTGTACAACGGGGTCGCCGCCAAGGCCCGGGGCGCAGGCGGGGCCAAGTACAAGATCTTCCAGTGGGCCGCGGAGGTCGCCCGCGAGTACGCCAAGGTCGCGCAGGACACCTTCCGGCGCACCGGCACCATGTCCGTGCCCTTCGGCCTCGGAGCCAAGCACAAGGTCGCCGACGTGCTGGTCTACGCGAAGATCCGCGAGGCGTTCGGCGGCCGGCTGCGCGCGTGCATCTCGGGCTCCGCCGCGCTCGCCCCCGAGATCGGGTACTTCTTCTCCGGCGCCGGCATCCACATCCTGGAGGGCTACGGCCTCACGGAGTCCTCCGCCGCCTCCTTCGTCAACCCGGGTGAGGCCTACCGCACCGGCACGGTCGGCAAGCCGCTGCCCGGCACCGAGGTGCGCATCGCGGACGACGGCGAGATCCTGCTGCGCGGCCCCGGCATCATGCAGGGCTACCACAAGCTGCCCGACAAGACCGCCGAGGTGCTGGAGCCCGACGGCTGGTTCCACACGGGCGACATCGGCGAGCTGTCTCCCGACGGGTACCTGCGCATCACCGACCGCAAGAAGGACCTCATCAAGACGTCCGGCGGCAAGTACATCGCGCCCGCCGAGGTGGAGGGGCAGTTCAAGGCGGTGTGCCCGTACGTCTCCAACATCCTGGTGCACGGCGCCGACCGGAACTTCTGCACGGCCCTGATCGCGCTGGACGAGATCGCCATCCTGGCGTGGGCCGAGGAGAACGGGATGGCGGGCAAGGCGTACGCGGAGGTCGTCGCCGCCCCGGAGACGGTCGCCCTCGTCCAGGGATACGTGGACCACCTCAACCAGGGACTCCAGCGCTGGCAGACGATCAAGAAGTTCCGGCTGCTGCCGCGGGACCTCGACGTGGAGCACGGTGAGATCACCCCGAGCCTGAAGCTGAAGCGGCCCGTCGTGGAGCGGGAGTACAAGCACCTGATCGACGAGATGTACGAGGGGTCGCGCGAGGCGTAGGGCCGGTTCTTTCGCGCACAGGCCCTCGGAGTTCCGGACGGACCCGGCGGCGAAACGTTCGACTTCGGTCTACTTCTGTAACTCGGTGCTTAGGAACGGGTTCGGTCTGTCACCCTGGCGGCTGTTCGAGGCGTTGTCGATCCAGCCGTTCCGGGGAGCCGTCCATGGGGGCCGTACCGACCCAGCGGGAGAGCGGGTCCCACGCCGGGGAGCCGTCCGTCGCGCACGCCCGCGGATCCTGGACGGCGCGCACGGCGCTCCCCGGCAGCTCGCTCGCGCCGGGGGCCGCCCGCGGCCTGCTGACCGACGCGCTGCGGGAGTGGGCCGGGCTCGGGCTGACGGTCCCGGAGCAGCTCGCGGAGGACGCGGTGCTGGTCGTCAGCGAACTGGTCACCAACGCCGTCGTGCACGCCGGAACGGACATCGAGGTCGGCTGCCGCGTCGAGGAGAGCGACGGGACCGCGACCGGTGAGGCGCGCGCCCTGGTGGTGGAGGTGTCCGACCACCACCCGGCGCGCACCCCGCGCCAGAGCGACCCCGCGCATCCCTGGAGCACCCCACGCCGCGAGGCACCGGAGTACGGGCGCGGGCTGCGGCTGATCACCCTGCTCACCGAGTCCTGGGGCGTCACCTACCGCTCGGGCGTCAAGACGGTGTGGGCGCGGCTGGTCGCCGGGCACGCCGGCGAGGAACCCCCGGACGACGATCCCCTGGCCGGCCTGGCACCCGACCCGGACCCCCTCGGCCTCGCCGGCCCCGGTACGCCCGTTGCCGAGCCGCCCGCCTCCGGACGGGACCGGGAGTGGCTCAACCGGGGAGCGCTGTCCTTCCTCGCCGAGGCGTCCGACCTGCTCGCCGGGCAGCTCGACGAGGACCTGGTCGCCTCGCTCACCGGTCAGCTCCTGGTTCCGCGCCTGGCCGACTGGTGCGCGGTCTGGCTGGAGGACGAGGTGCCCGGGCGCGTCTCCTGGGGCGAGGCGGCCGGCGCCGACTGGCAGCGCCTGGCCCGCGTCTGGCACGGCGACGAACGCCACCTGGAGGAGCTGCGCCGCGCCCTGGAGAAGGACCCGCCGCCGCTCACCGAGCCGCCCCGCTCCGGCCCGGACACCTACCCGTGGCCCGGCGAGGCGCTCGGCGCGCGTGGCGCGGCACTGTCGTACCGGCTGATCGCGGGCGGCCGGCCGCTGGGCACGCTGGTCATCGGGCGGGCCGGACTGCTGCGCTTCCCCGACGAGGTCACCGGGCTCGTCGAGGACCTCGGCCGCCGGGTCGCGCTCGCCGTCGGCGCCGCCCGCCAGTACGCCCGGCAGGCCACCATCAGCGCCGTCCTGCAGCGCGGCCTGCTGCCCGGCGCGGTCGCCGAGATCCCCGGGGTGCGCAGCGCGCTCGTCTACGAGCCGTGCGAGCGGGGCGGGCCCAGCGGCGACTTCTACGACCTGTTCCCGGCCGGCGACGGCCGCTGGTGCTTCGCGGTCGGCGACGTCCAGGGCAAGGGCCCCGAGGCCGCCGTGGTGATCGGCCTGGCCCGGCCCTGGCTGCGGCTGCTGGCCCGCGAGGGCTACCGCGTCGCCGACGTCCTCGACCGCCTCAACCAGTTGCTCCTCGACGACGCGACCGAGGCGGCGGACGCGGCGGCCCGGGCGTTCGTCGGCCCCGCCGGCCCCGAGGACGGGCCGCAGACGCGCTTCCTGTCGCTGCTGTACGGCGAACTCGTGCCGTTCGCGGACGGCGGCGTCCGCTGCACCCTCGCCTCCGCCGGCCACCCCCTGCCGCTGATCCTCGGGCCGGACGGCGAGGTCCGTACCGCGGCCCGGCCGCAGACCCTGCTCGGCGTCGTCGAGGACGTGACGTACACCAGCGAGAGCGTGCTGCTGCGGCCCGGCGACAGCCTGCTGTGCGTCACCGACGGCGTCACCGAGCGGCGCTGCGGCTCGCGTCAGTTCGACGACGGCGACGGCCTCGCCCACGCGCTCGCCGCCTGCGCGGGCCTCGACGCCGACCGGATCGCCGAGCGGATCCGGAGCCTGGTGCACGACTTCGGGCGGCGCCCGCCGGAGGACGACCTCGCCCTGCTGGTGCTCCAGGCCGAGCGGACGCCCGCGACCCGGTAGCCGGCCGCGTGCGGGACAATGGAACGCATGCCCTCCGCACTCCCCGACGGCGAGCCCGTCCCCGCCGACGGCGCGCTGCCCGCGACCGCGCTCGCCGGGTCCGCCGACCGGCCTCTCGGCTTCTACCTGCACGTCCCGTACTGCGCGACCCGCTGCGGCTACTGCGACTTCAACACCTACACCGCGACCGAGCTGCGCGGTACCGGCGGTGTCCTCGCCTCCCGGGACAACTACGCCGACACCCTGATCGACGAGGTCCGCCTCGCCCGCAAGGTCCTCGGCGACGACCCGCGCGAGGTCCGCACGGTGTTCGTGGGCGGCGGGACGCCGACGCTGCTGGCCGCCGGCGACCTCGTGCGGATGCTGGGGGCGATCCGCGAGGAGTTCGGCCTGGCGCCCGACGCGGAGATCACCACGGAGGCGAACCCCGAGTCGGTCGACCCGTCGTACCTGGCCGCGCTCCGCGAGGGCGGCTTCAACCGCGTCTCCTTCGGCATGCAGAGCGCCAAGCGGCACGTGCTGCGGGTGCTCGACCGCACGCACACGCCGGGGCGGCCCGAGGCATGCGTCGTGGAGGCGCGGGCGGCGGGTTTCGAGCACGTCAATCTCGACCTGATCTACGGCACCCCGGGGGAGAGCGACGACGACTGGCGGGAGTCTCTGGAGGCGGCGCTCGGCGCCGGCCCGGACCACATCTCGGCGTACGCGCTGATCGTCGAGGAGGGCACCCAGCTGGCCCGACGGATCCGGCGCGGCGAGATACCGGCGACCGACGACGACGTCCACGCCGACCGCTATCTGCTCGCGGAGTCCGTGCTGTCGGCGGCGGGCTACGACTGGTACGAGGTCTCCAACTGGGCCACCTCCGAACCGGCCCGCTGCCTCCACAACGAGCTGTACTGGCGCGGCGCCGACTGGTGGGGCGCGGGCCCCGGCGCGCACTCGCACGTGGGCGGGGTGCGCTGGTGGAACGTGAAGCACCCGGGGGCGTACGCGGCGGCGCTGGCCGCCGGACGGTCGCCCGGGGCGGGCCGCGAACTGCTCTCGGCGGAGGACCGCCGCGTCGAACGCGTCCTGCTGGAACTGCGGCTGCGGGAGGGAGCCCCGCTGGACCTGCTGCGCGAGGCGGGCCTCGCGGCCGCGCGGCGGGCACTGGACGAAGGGCTGCTGGAGAGCGGTCCGTACGAGGAGGGGCGGGCCGTGCTGACCCTGCGGGGGCGGCTGCTGGCGGACGCGGTGGTACGGGACCTCGTGGACTGATCACTCGGGTGAGTGAATCAGTGCGGAGCGCCGGTTCGATCCCTAACCTGGTTCGTAGGCTGCCGCCAAAAGTACGCGGCGGATGTGGAGGGCCACGGAGATGACCGCTGTGGACGAGCGTGGGATGACCAAGTACTTCGAGGAGCTTGAGCCTCCCGAGGGCGTCAGGGTCGAGCTTCTCCGGGGGGAAATCGTGATGATGGCTGCTCTCGATCTGGTGCACAACCGGATCGTGGCGGACGTGCAGGACCAGATTCCGCGCAAGCCCTGGGAACGACTCCAGACGACGGACCTGGACATCATCGACGAGGCCAGCGAGCCCATTCCGGACCTCGTGGTACTGGAACGTGGTGTGGCTCCGGACTCAGGGAACCTCGTGCCGTCCCAGATGGTCACATTGGTGGTCGAGGTGGTCTCGAAGACGAGCGTCGACCGGGACTACGGGATCAAGCGATCTATCTACGCAGCAGGCAGAATCCCTGCCTACCTGATCATCGACCCGATCATGGCTCACTGCGTTCTCCTCACCGACCCCATCGGCGACGGAGATCAAGCCGACTATCGCGGGCAGTGGATCACGAAGTTCGGTGACCCCGTGTTGCTCGAACTGCTCGGTGTGGAACTGGACACGAGCGAGTTCGGAACCTTCACCGGGGTTCGGCGTCACCGGCTGCCGTGACGAAGTCGATCAGTTCCTCCACCCTCCCCAGCAGCTCCGGCTCCAGGTCCTTGTAGGAGCCGACCCTCTTCAGGATCGCCTGCCACACCGCGCCCGTGTTGCCGGACGGCCACCCCAGCGCCCGGCACACCCCCGTCTTCCAGTCCTGGCCGTGCGGCACCTTCGGCCAGCCCGGGATCCCCACGGCCGACGGCTTCACCGCCTCCCAGATGTCGATGTACGGGTGGCCCACCACCAGCGCGTGCTCGCTCGTCACCGACCGCGCGATGCGCCACTCCTTCGAACCCGGCACCAAGTGGTCCACCAGCACACCGAGGCGGGCGTCCGGGCCGGGGGCGAACTCGGCCACGATCGACGGGAGGTCGTCCACGCCCTCCAGGTACTCCACGACCACGCCCTCGACGCGCAGGTCATCGCCCCACACCTTCTCGACCAGCTCGGCGTCGTGGCGCCCCTCCACGTAGATGCGGCCGGCGCGGGCCACCCGGGCGCGGGCGCCGGGGACGGCCACCGAGCCGGACGCGGTGCGGGCGGGACGGGCCGGCGCCGCGGACGGCGGCCGCACGAGCGTCACCGCCCGCCCCTCCAGCAGGAACCCGCGTGGCTCCAGTGGGAACACCCGGTGCTTGCCGAAGCGGTCCTCCAGGGTCACCGTGCCCGCCTCGCAGCGGATCACCGCGCCGCAGAAACCGGTCCCGGGCTCCTCCACCACCAGGCCCGGCTCCGCCGGGACCTCGGGGACGGGCTGCTGCTTCTTCCACGGGGGAGTGAGATCGGAGGCGTACTGGCGCATTCGGACGACGATAGGAGAAGCCGGCGGCCGGCGCTCAGGACACGCCGAAACGAGTCGCGAGCGCGTCCCGCTGCGCCCGGACGAACGCCGCGTCCACCACCGCCCCGTGACCCGGCACGTACACCGCGTCCTCACCGCCCAGTTTCAGCAGCCGGTCCAGCGCGGCCGGCCACTGCCCCGGCAGCGCGTCCGGCCCGGCCTGCGGCTCACCGGACTCCTCGACCAGGTCGCCGCAGAACACCACCTCCCGCTCGCCGGGGACCAGCACCGCCAGGTCGTGCGCGGTGTGCCCGGGCCCCACGTTCGCCAGCAGCACCTGGCAGTCGCCCCCCAGGCCCAGCGTCCACTCGCCGGACACCAGATGCCGGGGCCGGACCACGGCGTCGGCGGCCTCCTCGGCCAGCGCCGGGTCCAGCCCCTGCCGCACCGCGTCCGAGCGCAGTTCCTCGGCGTGCGCCAGCACCGCGTCCACCCCGACCGCCCCGAACACCTCCGCGCCCGCGAACGCGGCCGCCCCGAGCACATGATCGAAGTGGGGGTGCGTCAGCGCGATATGGGTCACACGACGGCCGGCGAGTTCCTCCGCCTCGTACCGCAGCCGCGCCCCCTCGGCCAGGCTGGCCCCCGGGTCGATCAGCAGCGCCGCGTCCGCCCCGACGACCAGCCCCGCCGTGCAGTCCCAGACCGGGAGCCGGCACCGCCCCACCCCGGCCGCGAGGCGTTCCCAGCCCAGCTCTTCCCAAGTCACCGTCATACCGGGACGCTATCCGTAAGACCCGTACGAGGGGACCGACCTTGCCCAGTGCGCACCCCACCGCCGTACACTGGGCCGGGGAACGCTGGCACTCACCCGCGAAGAGTGCCAGGCGAGACGTCAAGGGACAGCGACCGCTGGAGGTGTGCGCGCGATGCTGAGTGAACGAAGGCTCCAGGTGCTGCGTGCCATCGTCCAGGACTACGTGGGCACCGAGGAGCCGGTCGGTTCCAAGGCGCTGACCGAGCGCCACAACCTCGGCGTCTCCCCGGCCACGGTCCGCAACGACATGGCCGCCCTGGAGGACGAGGGGTACATCGCCCAGCCGCACACCAGCGCCGGGCGGATCCCCACCGACAAGGGCTACCGGCTGTTCGTCGACAAATTGGCCGGCGTCAAGCCGATGACCGGTCCCGAGCGGCGGGCGATCCAGAACTTCCTCGACGGCGCCGTCGACCTCGACGACGTCGTGGCGCGCACCGTGCGGCTGCTCGCGCAGCTGACCCGGCAGGTCGCCGTCGTGCAGTACCCGTCGCTCAGCCGGTCCACGGTGCGGCACGTGGAACTGCTGGCGCTGGCCCCCGCACGGCTGATGCTGGTCCTCATCACCGACACCGGCCGGGTCGAGCAGCGGGTGATCGACTGCCCGGCGCCGTTCGGCGAGGCGTCCCTGGCGGATCTGCGGGCGCGGCTGAACAGCCGGGTCGCCGGCCGCCGCTTCACGGACGTGCCGCGTCTCGTGGAGGACCTGCCCGACGCCTTCGAGGCGGAGGACCGCAGCACTGTCTCGGCGGTGCTCTCCACCCTGCTGGAGACCCTCGTCGAGGAGAACGAAGAGCGGCTGATGATCGGCGGAACCGCCAATCTGACCCGCTTCGGACATGACTTTCCCCTCACCATCCGACCCGTCCTGGAAGCGCTGGAGGAGCAGGTCGTCCTCCTGAAGCTGCTGGGCGAGGCGGGGGATTCGGGCATGACCGTGCGCATCGGGCACGAGAACGCCTACGAGGGACTCAACTCCACCTCGGTGGTGTCGGTGGGCTACGGTTCGGGCGGCGAGGCGGTTGCCAAGCTCGGCGTGGTCGGACCGACCCGCATGGACTACCCGGGAACGATGGGAGCGGTACGCGCAGTGGCACGGTACGTCGGACAGATCCTGGCGGAGTCGTAAGTGGCCACGGACTACTACGCCGTTCTCGGCGTGCGCCGCGACGCGTCGCAGGATGAGATCAAGAAGGCGTTCCGGCGGCTCGCTCGCGAGCTGCATCCGGACGTCAACCCCGATCCGAAGACCCAGGAGCGGTTCAAGGAGATCAACGCCGCCTACGAGGTGCTCTCGGACCCGCAGAAGAAGCAGGTCTACGACCTCGGCGGCGACCCGCTCTCGCAGGCCGGCGGAGGCGGCGCGGGCGGCTTCGGCGCCGGCGGCTTCGGCAACTTCTCGGACATCATGGACGCGTTCTTCGGCACGGCGTCGCAGCGCGGCCCGAGGTCGCGGACGCGGCGCGGCCAGGACGCGATGATCCGGCTGGAGGTCGACCTCGACGAGGCGGCCTTCGGCACCACCAAGGACATCCAGGTCGACACGGCGATCGTCTGCACCACGTGCAGCGGCGAGGGCGCGGCGCCCGGCACCTCCGCCCAGACGTGTGACATGTGCCGCGGCCGCGGCGAGGTGTCCCAGGTGACCCGGTCCTTCCTGGGCCAGGTCATGACCTCCCGCCCCTGCCCCCAGTGCCAGGGCTTCGGCACCGTCGTGCCGACGCCGTGCCCCGAGTGCGCGGGCGACGGCCGGGTACGCTCCCGCCGCACCCTCACGGTCAAGATCCCGGCCGGTGTCGACAACGGCACCCGGATCCAGCTGGCCGGCGAGGGCGAGGTCGGCCCCGGCGGCGGTCCCGCCGGCGACCTGTACGTCGAGATCCACGAGCTGCCCCACTCGACCTTCCAGCGGCGCGGCGACGATCTGCACTGCACGGTGACCATCCCGATGACCGCGGCCGCCCTCGGCACCAAGGTGCCGCTGGAGACCCTGGACGGCATGGAGGAGGTCGACATCCGGCCCGGCACCCAGTCCGGCCAGTCGATCCCGCTGCACAACCGGGGCGTCACCCATCTGCGGGGCGGCGGGCGCGGCGACCTCATCGTCCACGTCGAGGTGCAGACCCCGACCAAGCTCGACCCCGAGCAGGAGCGCCTGCTGCGCGAACTGGCGAAACTGCGCGGCGAGGAACGCCCCCAGGGGCAGTTCCAGCCCGGTCAGCAGGGGCTGTTCTCGCGGCTGAAGGACGCCTTCAACGGCCGCTGAGGCGGCTCGCGACCAGTGGACCACGCCATCGGAAGCCCGGGTTCGGTGTTGTCCGGAGGACGTGACAACATGCCGTCATGTCCTCCGCACTGACCGATCTGTTCCCCCTGCCGATCGTGCAGGCACCGATGGCGGGCGGTGTCTCCGTGCCTCCGCTCGCCGCCGCTGTCAGTGAGGCGGGCGGACTGGGGTTCCTGGCGGCCGGGTACAAGACGGCCGACGGCATGTACCAGGAGATCAAGCGGCTGCGAGGACTCACCGGCAGGCCCTTCGGCGTGAACCTCTTCGTGCCCCAGCCGGAGTTCGCCGAGACCGGGTCACTGGAGCTCTACGCCCACCAGCTCGCCGGCGAGGCCGGCTGGTACGAGACCGGGCTGGGCGACCCGGACAGCGGACGGGACGACGGCTACGACGCCAAGCTGGCCGTCCTGCTCGACGACCCGGTGCCGGTGGCCTCCTTCCACTTCGGCGTGCCGAGCCCCGAGGCGCTGGCCGCGCTGCGCCGCGCCGGCACCGTCACCCTGGTGAGCGCCACCACCGCCGAGGAGGCCCTCGCCGTGGAGCGGGCCGGCGCCGACGCGGTGATCGTGCAGGGCGTGGAGGCCGGCGGCCACCAGGGCACCCACCGGGACCTCCCCGAGAACGACGGCGCCGGCATCGGGCTGCTCGCCCTGCTCGCCCAGGTCCGGGAGACCGTCCGGCTGCCCCTCGTCGCCGCCGGCGGCATCATGCGGGGCAGCCAGATCGCCGCCGTCCTCGCCGCCGGCGCGAGCGCCGCCCAGCTGGGCACCGCGTTCCTCGCCACCCCCGAGTCCGGCGCCGCCCCGGCGCACAAGCAGGCGCTGACCAACCCCCTGTTCACCCGGACCGAACTGACCCGGGCCTTCTCCGGGCGCCTGGCGCGCTCCCTGGTCAACCGGTTCGTGCGCGAGCACGGCCCGTACGCGCCCGCCGCCTACCCGGAGGTCCACCACCTCACCGCGCCGCTGCGGAAGGCCGCCGCCAAGGCGGACGACCCGCAGGGCATGGCGCTGTGGGCGGGCCAGGGCCACCGGATGGCCCGCGACCTGCCCGCCGGGCGGCTGGTCGAGGTGCTGGCGGACGAACTCGCCGCGGCCCGGACAGCGTTGTCGTACTACGAGGAGGAACGATGACGGCACCCGTCTTCGTGGTCGAGACCCTGCGCCCGTCGGACCTGCCCGGAGGGGAGTACGTCCTCGACGGGCCCGAGGGGCGGCACGCCGTCTCCGTCAAGCGGCTCAGGCCCGGCGAGGACGTCGTTCTCACCGACGGGCAGGGCCACTGGGCGCAGGGTGTCGTCAAGGCCGCCGAGGGCAAGGACCGCCTGGTCGTCATGGACCTGGCGAGCATCGACGAGGAGCCGCCGCCGCGGCCCCGGCTCACCGTCGTCCAGGCCCTGCCCAAGGGCGACCGCGGCGAACTCGCCGTCGAGACCATGACCGAGGTCGGCGTCGACGCCATCGTGCCGTGGGCCGCCTCGCGCTGCATCACCCAGTGGAAGGGCGAGCGCGGGCTGAAGGCGCTCGGGAAGTGGCGGGCCACCGCCCGCGAGGCGGGCAAGCAGGCACGCCGGGTGCGCTTTCCCGAGGTCGCCGACGCGGCCACCACCAAGCAGGTCGCGGCGCTGCTCGCCGACGCGGACTTCGCCGCCGTCCTGCACGAGAGCGGCGAGCAGCCCCTGGCGACCGCCGCACTGCCCGCCGACGGCGACATCGTGCTGGTCGTCGGGCCCGAAGGGGGTGTCGCGCCGGAGGAGCTGGCGCTGTTCGCCCAGGCCGGGGCCCACCCGTACCGGCTGGGCCCCAGCGTCCTGCGCACCTCGACGGCCGGCACGGCCGCCGCCGCCCTGCTGCTCGGCCGCACCGGACGCTGGTCCTGAACCGGCGCGGACCTCTGCCGTGCCGGGGCCCCTGCCGTGCGGGGACCACCGTCCGCCGGGACCCCTGCCCCGCCGGGGCCACCGCCTGCCGGGGCCACCGCCCGCTGTGCCCCTGCCGCGCGGCTCCGCCGACGGTCGGGTGCGCGTCGCCCGTCAACGACGGGCCGCGCACGCGGCGCCCGGCCTCAACGACCGGCCGCGCGCGCCGCGCCCGGCCTCAGCGACCCGCAGGGGAATCCGGCGGAACCGCGGGAGGGGGTGCCGCGCGGCTGACCGCGACTGCCTCGAACAACTCCCAGCCGTCGTACGCCCCGCCCTCGGCGAGCAGCCCGCGCCGGGCCGCCTCGTCGACGAACGCCGCGACGACGCCAGGCTCATGGAGATTGAGGTACCGCCCCTCCTCGTCCACCGCGAGGCCCGACGGCAGATACCCCCCGCCCACCGCCCGCCCCTCACCGGTGACGAACACCAGCCGGGTGCGCACTCCGTCCAGGATCAGCGTGAGTACGTCCCGGCAGGCCTCACCGTCGGTGTGCCGGTGGCGCAGCGACCACAGACAGACGGTGTCCGGGGCCACGGTGAGCCGGCGCAGACTGCTCTTCTTCCGCATGGGGCCACGCTAGGGCCTGGCGGGAAAGTCCCTTCCGCGTCGCGGCGCGTGGCCGCATGTCGTCTTCCGGGCCGGGAACACCCGTGGCAGGCTGCCGTGCATGAGGGCGCTTCGCAGACGGACGCGCGGGGTACGGCTGGCCGGCGCGGCGGGTGTGGTGGTGCTGGGCGTCGGCGGGGCCGTCGCCTGTGAGCCGGGCGGCGGGCTCGGCGCGGCCTCCGTGGCGTACACCACCGACCGGGCCGCCACCCACGAGATCGAGCAACACCACGTGAAGGTGCAGTGGTTGACCTGCACCGCGCGGTACGGCGACGGCGGGGACGCGACGGCTTCGGCCGGCGAGCGGGGCATCGCCTCCGTGGACTGCGAGGGCCGGACCGGCGACGGCAAGGACATCACCGTCAAGGGACGGGTCACCCGTGCCGTCGACGGGGCCTGTGTGCGCGGTGACCTCACCGCCGAGGTGGGCGACCGGCAGCTGTTCAAGGTGAGCGGTCTCGGCGACTGCGGCTCCCGCAGCCCCTCCCCGGTCGAACCCCCGGGCACCGGGCGGCCGAACGACCCGGGGCGTCCCACCGTCACCGTCACCACCACCGTGTGGTGCCCGGGTGATCCGCGCTGCCCCGTCCAGGGCAAGTGACCGGCCCGGCGGCCACCACGCTGCCGCGCCAAGTGATCGAAACCCCTGTCCGAAGGCCGGACGGGTGCATAGGGTTGATCGGGTGACACAGTCCTCGACGACCGCCGCATACCTCCGGTTCCCCCACCCGCACGGCGACTTGGTGACCTTCACCGCCGAGGACGACGTGTGGCTCGCGCCGCTCGACGGCGGTCGCGCCTGGCGGGTCAGCGCCGACAACGTCCCCGTGTCGAGCCCCCGTATCTCGCCCGACGGCGCCACCGTCGCCTGGGCCTCCACCCGCGACGGCGGCCCCGAGGTGCACATCGCCCCCGTCGACGGCGGGCCCTCCACCCGCCTGACGCACTGGGGCAGTTGGTACACCCGGGTGCGCGGCTGGACCCCCGACGGCCACGTCCTCGCGCTCAGCACCCACGACCAGGCGACGCTGCGCCGCAGCTGGGCGCGCGCCGTCCCGCTGGACGGTGGACCCGCCACCACGCTGCCGTACGGGCCGGTCGGCGACATCGCCTACGGTCCGCACACCGTGCTGCAGTCCGCGGCCAGCCGGGAGGCCGCCCACTGGAAGCGCTACCGGGGCGGCATGGCCGGCAAGTTGTGGATCGACCGGGACGGCACCGGCGAGTTCGTCCGGCTGCACGAGGACCTGGACGGCAACCTGGAGTGCCCGGTGTGGGCCGGCGACCGCCTGGCGTTCCTCTCCGACCACGAGGGCACCGGCGCCCTGTACTCCTCCCTCGCCGACGGCTCCGACCTGCGCCGCCACACCCCCCTCGGGGGAGGCTTCTACGCCCGCCACGCGGCCGGCGACGGCACCCGGGTCGTCTACTGCTCGGCCGGTGAGCTGTGGATCCTCGACGACCTCGACGGCGCCGAGCCGCGCCGGCTCGACATCCGGCTCGGCGGACAGCGCGTCGACCGCCGCCCCCGCCAGATCACCGCCGCCCGCTGGCTGGGCGGCGCCGCCCCCGACCACACCGCGCGGGGCAGCGCCGTCGAGGTGCGCGGCGCCGTCCACTGGGTCACCCACCGCAACGGGCCCGCCCGCGCGCTCGCCGCCGAGCCCGGCGTACGGGCCCGGCTGCCACGCACCTTCCGCGCCGACGGCGAGGAGTGGGCCGTGTGGGTGACGGACGCCGAGGGCGAGGACGCCCTGGAGTTCGCGCCGGCCACCGGCCTCGCCCCCGGCGCCACTCCGCGCCGGCTGGGCGCCGGACGCCTCGGCCGGGTGCTGGAGCTGGCCATGGCACCCGACGGCAGCCGGGCCGCCGTCGCCGCGCACGACGGACGGCTCCTCCTCGTCGAACGGGAGACCGGCGAGGTCCGTGAGGTCGACCGCAGCGAGGACGGCGACGTGAGCGACCTGGTCTTCTCACCCGACTCGGCGTGGCTGGCCTGGTCCCACCCCGGGCCGCGCCCGCTCAGCCAGCTCAAGCTGGCCAACACCACCGACCTGTCGGTCACCGAGGCCACCCCGCTGCGCTTCCGCGACTACGCGCCCGCCTTCACCCTCGACGGCAAACACCTCGCCTTCCTGTCCACCCGCGCCTTCGACCCGGTCTACGACCAGCACGCCTTCGACCTGTCCTTCGTCGTCGCCGCCCGTCCCCACCTGATCACCCTGGCCGCCACCACGCCGTCCCCGTTCGGGCCGCAGCGCCACGGGCGGCCCGTGGACGCGCCCGACAAGGACGAGACCCCGGACAGCGAGGGCACCCGGACCACCAGGATCGACCTGGAGGGGCTCGCCGAGCGCATAGTGCCGTTCCCGGTGGAGGCCGGGCGCTACTCCGGGCTGCGCGCCGCCAAGGACGGTGTGCTCTGGCTGCGCCACCCCGTCAGCGGCGTCCTCGGCGCCTCCCGGGCCACCCCCGAGGACCCCGGCCCGGACACCGAGCTGCAGCGCTACGACCTCCTCCAGCAGCGCGTCGAGCATCTCGCCGGTGACGCCGACGACTTCGAGGTCAGCGGCGACGGCAAGCGGCTGCTGCTGTGGACCGACGACAAGCTCAAGGTCGTCCCCAGCGACCGGCGCGCCTCCGGCGACGAGGACAGCGACTCCAACCTCAGCGTCGACCTCGGACGGATCCGGCAGACCCTCGACCCGGCCGCCGAGTGGCGGCAGATGTTCGACGAGAACGGCCGCATCATGCGGGACAACTTCTGGCGCGCCGACCTCGGCGGTGTCGACTGGGACGGCGTCCTCGACCGCTACCGGCCGGTGCTGGACCGGGTCGCCACCCACCACGACCTGGTCGACCTGCTGTGGGAGGTGCACGGCGAGCTGGGCACCTCCCACGCCTACGTGATGCCCGGCGGCGGGTACGGCGGCGGACCCCGGCAGGGGCTGCTCGGCGCGGACCTCTCCCGCCACGAGGACGGCACCTGGCGCATCGACCGGATCCTGCCCTCGGAGACCTCCGACCCGCAGGCCCGCTCCCCGCTCACCGCACCCGGCGTCGCGGTGCGGACCGGTGACGCGATCGTCGCCGTAGGGGGGCGTCCGGTCGACCCCGTGACCGGGCCCGGACCGCTCCTCGTCGGTACGGCGGGCAAGGCGGTCGAGCTGACGGTCTCCCCGGCCGGCGGGGGCGAGCTCCGGCACGCGGTCGTCGTACCGCTCGCGGACGAGGAGGCGCTGCGCTACCACGCGTGGGTCGCGGACCGGCGGGCCCATGTGCACGAGCGGTCGGCGGGCCGGCTGGGCTATCTGCACGTGCCGGACATGCAGGCGTTCGGGTGGGCGCAGATCCACCGCGACCTGCGCGTCGAGGTGGCCCGGGAGGGCCTGGTCGTCGACGTCCGCGAGAACCGCGGCGGGCACACCTCGCAGCTCGTCGTCGAGAAGCTGGCCCGGCGGATCATCGGCTGGGACGTGCCGCGCGGGATGCGGCCGTTCAGCTATCCGGAGGACGCTCCGCGCGGGCCCGTCGTCGCGGTCGCCAACGAGTTCTCCGGGTCGGACGGCGACATCGTCAACGCGGCGATCAAGGCGCTCGGCATCGGCCCGGTGGTCGGGACGCGGACCTGGGGCGGGACGATCGGGATCGACAGCCGGTACCGGCTCGTGGACGGGACGCTGGTGACCCAGCCCAAGTACCCCATCTGGCTGGAGGGTTACGGCTGGGGCGTCGAGAACCACGGGGTGGACCCGGACGTCGAGGTGGTCCAGCGGCCCCAGGACCACGCGGCCGGCACGGATGCGCAGCTCGACGAGGCCGTCCGCCTTGCACTGGCGGCGCTCGACGAGCACCCCGCGAAAGTACCCCCGGCCCTGCCCTGACCGCGGCCGGGCCGGCCCGCCCCGGGGCGCGGGGAACCGCGCGAGCGGCGGCGGTCGGCCGGGACCGGCGACGATACGATGCCCCATATTCCGCTGAACCCACCGGAGGAAACGTATGGCAGGGGAGCCGCAGGACGACTGCCTGTTCTGCAGGATCGTGGCGGGACACATCCCGGCGACGATCGTGCGGGAGACCGAGACGACCGTCGCCTTCCGGGACATCAACCCGCAGGCGCCCACCCACGTCCTGGTGATCCCGAAGGCCCACCACCGGGACGCCGCCGCCCTCGCCGCCGCCGCACCGGAACTCGCCGCCGACGTCCTGCGCGAGACGCAGGCCGTGGCCGACGAGGACAAGCTGGAGAGCTACCGCGTCGTCTTCAACACCGGCGCCGGCGCAGGCCAGACCGTCTGGCACGCCCATGCCCACGTCCTCGGCGGCCGTGGCCTGAACTGGCCCCCCGGATAACCGCGATGTCCGTCCGCGAACTCGTCGTCCTCGGCACCGCCAGCCAGGTCCCCACCCGGCACCGCAACCACAACGGCTACCTGTTGCGCTGGGACGGCGAGGGCATCCTGTTCGACCCGGGCGAGGGCACCCAGCGCCAGATGGTGCGCGCCGGGGTGGCCGCGCACGACCTGAACCGGATCTGCGTCACCCACTTCCACGGCGACCACAGCCTGGGCCTGGCCGGCGTCATCCAGCGCGTCAACCTCGACCAGGTCCCGCACCCGGTCACCGCCCACTACCCCCGCTCGGGGCAGCGTTTCTTCGACCGGCTGCGGTACGCCACCGCCTACCGGGAGACCGTCGGGGTCACCGAGGCCCCGGTTGCCGCCGACGGCGTGATCGCCGAGACGGGCGCCTACACCCTCGAAGCGCACCGGCTCTCCCACCCCGTCGAAAGCTACGGCTACCGGCTGGTCGAGCCCGACGGCCGCCGGATGCTGCCCGACCGGCTCGCCGCGCACGGCATCCAGGGCCCCGACGTGGGCCGTATCCAGCGCGAGGGCTCGCTGGGCGGGGTCCCCCTGGAGGCCGTCAGCGAGACCCGGCGCGGACAGCGGTTCGCGTTCGTCATGGACACCCGGCTGTGCGACGGGGTGCACGCCCTCGCCGAGGGCTGCGACATGCTGGTCATCGAGTCCACCTTCCTCGACGAGGACACCGACCTCGCCGTGGAGCACGGCCATCTGACCGCCGGTCAGGCGGCCGCCGCGGCCCGCGACGCGGGCGTACGGCACCTGGTGCTCACCCACTTCAGCCAGCGCTACTCCGAGCCCGAGGAGTTCGAGCGGCAGGCCCGGGCCGCCGGGTTCGAGGGCGAGCTGACCGTGGCGCGCGATCTGCTCCGGGTGCCGGTTCCGAAACGCAGGTGAAACGGCCGTACGATGCGTTGATGGTCCTACCCAAAGCGGAACTGCACCTCCATATCGAAGGCACCCTGGAGCCCGAGCTGGCGTTCACCCTGGCCGAGCGCAACGGGGTGACGCTGCCGTACGCCGACACCGACGCCGTGCGCCGCGCCTACGACTTCGACGACCTCCAGTCCTTCCTGGACCTGTACTACGAGCTGATGACCGTGCTGCGCACCGAGCGGGACTTCGCCGACCTCGCCGACGCCTACCTGGCCCGCGCCGCCGAACAGGGCGTCCGGCACGCGGAGATCTTCTTCGACCCGCAGGCCCACACCCAGCGCGGCGTCGGCCTCGGCACGGTCGTCGAGGGGCTGTGGCGGGCGCTGGGCCGCAGCGAGGAGAACCACGGGGTCTCCACCCGGCTCATCATGTGCTTCCTGCGCGACCAGCCGGCCGAATCGGCGCTCGCCACCCTGGACGCCGCCCGGCCGTACCTCGACCGGATCACCGGGGTCGGCCTCGACTCCGCCGAGGTCGGGCACCCGCCGGCGAAGTTCCGCGCGGTGTACGAGGCGGCGGCCGCGCTCGGGCTGCGGCGCGTGGCGCACGCCGGGGAGGAGGGACCCCCGCAGTACATCACCGAGGCCCTGGACGTGCTCGGCGTCGAGCGGATCGACCACGGCCTGCGCTGCCTGGAGGACCCGGCGCTGGTGGACCGGCTGGTGCGCGAGCGCGTCCCGCTGACGGTGTGCCCGCTGTCCAACGTCCGGCTGCGCGCCGTCGACACGCTCGCCGGCCACCCGCTGCCCGCCATGCTCGACGCGGGTCTGCTGTGCACGGTGAACTCCGACGACCCCGCCTACTTCGGCGGCTACGTCGGCGACACCTTCGACGCCGTGCACCGCACCCTGGGGCTCGACGAGGAGCGGCTGCGCGAACTGGCCCGCAACTCCTTCCTCGCCGCCTTCCTGGACGACGACGAGGAGCGGCGGGCGCGGTACCTCGCGGAGGTGGCGGCCCACCGGTTCTGACCACACCCCCCCACGCCGGCCGGCCCGGGGGTTCCGTCGCGGCGACGAGATCGCCATACTCATATATGGACGACGTCTATATGGGGAGACGGCATGACCCGTGACCTGACCATCAGCGAAGTGCGGTTGACGCCGATCCTCGTCGCCGACCCGCCCCTGCTGAACACCCAGGGCGTGCACCAGCCGTACACCCCCCGGCTGATCGTGGAGGTGGTCACCGCCGACGGCACCACCGGCCTCGGGGAGACCTACGGGGACACCAAGTACCTGGAACTGGCCCGGCCGTTCGCCGAGAAGGCCGTCGGACGCCGGGTCGACGAGCTGAACAGCCTGCTCCTGCTCGCCGACGAGGTCGCCGTCGACTCCTCACGGGTGGCCGACGCCGTCGACGTCGGCGGACTGCGCGGCGTCCAGACCGCCGACAAACTGCGGCTGTCCGTCGCATCCGCCTTCGAGGTCGCCTGCCTCGACGCCCTCGGCAAGGCGCTCGGCCGCCCCGTGCACGCGCTGCTCGGCGGCAAGGTGCGCGACACCGTCGAGTACAGCGCCTACCTGTTCTACAAGTGGGCCGCCCACCCCGAGGGCGTCACCGCCGAGACGGACGACTGGGGCGCCGCCCTCGACCCCGCCGGCATCGTCGCGCTGGCCCGCCGGTTCAAGGAGGTGTACGGCTTCACGTCGTTCAAGCTCAAGGGCGGCGTCTTCCCGCCCGCCGAGGAGATCGCCGCCGTACGGGCGCTGGCCGAGGCGTTCCCCGGCCACCCCCTGCGCCTGGACCCCAACGGCGCCTGGTCGGTGGAGACCTCGCTGCGGGTCGCCGGGGAACTCGCCGACGTCCTCGAATACCTGGAGGACCCCACGCTCGGCACCCCGGCCATGGCGGAGGTCGCCGCCCGGACCCACGTGCCGCTGGCCACCAACATGTGCGTGACCACGTTCGCGGAGATCCCGGAGGCCTTCACCCGCGGGGCCGTACAGGTCGTCCTCTCCGACCACCACTACTGGGGCGGTCTGTCCAACACCCGGCAACTCGCCGCGATCTGCCGGACCTTCGGAGTCGGAGTGTCCATGCACTCCAACACCCACCTCGGGATCTCGCTCGCCGCCATGACCCACGTGGCGTCCACCGTGCCGCACCTGCACCACGCCTGCGACTCCCACTACCCCTGGCAGTCCGAGGACGTCCTCACCGAGCGCCTCGCCTTCCAGGACGGCCGGGTGGCCGTCTCCGACCGGCCCGGCCTCGGTGTCGAACTCGACCGCGACCGGCTGGACCTTCTGCACCGGCGCTGGCTGGCCGACGACGGGGCGCTGCGCGACCGGGACGACGCGGCCGCGATGCGGGTGGCCGAACCGGGCTGGGTGACGCCGGTCATGCCGCGCTGGTAGGCGCTGGACCGGACCGACGAGCGGATCACCGCGTCGCGGGCGGACCAGCCGGCGTCATGAGCGCCGTCGGACAGGGCGGCGTGGTCCGCCCCGGCGACCCCGGCCGGGTGGACTCCCGGACGGCCCGCACCGCCCGCCCGACCGCGTCTGACACCCCCCGCCCGCCGGGGCGCGCGGCGTGAGCCGCGCACCCCTCACGAGCTGCGGTGAAGGCGAGAGTCGCCCGGGACGGTCGTGATCTGGTGCACACTGGCCGGGTCAGCACCACCTCAGGGAGCACCGCCGTGACCGCGTCCACCGCGCCCGTCGCGTCCACCGGAGAGACACCCGCGCCGTCCACCGGAGAGCAGCGACCGACCCGGGACCCCGCCCCGCTCGACCCCCTGGCCGCCCTGCGCGGACCCGACGACCCGCCCTGGGACGTGTACCTCACCGGCACCGTCTTCCTGGACATCATCTTCACCGGCCTGGACTCGGCCCCCGTGCGCGGCACCGAGTCCTGGGCACGCGGCATGGGCTCCAGCCCCGGCGGCGTCGCCAACATGGCCAGCGCACTCGCCCGCCTCGGCCTGCGCACCTGCCTCGCCGCCGCCTTCGGCGACGACCACTACGGCGACTACTGCTGGGACGCGCTCGAACAGGGCGAGGGCATCGACCTCTCCCCGTCCCGCACCGTGCCCGGCTGGCACTCGCCGGTGACCGTGTCGATGGCCTACGAGGGCGAGCGCACCATGGTCTCCCACGGCCACGAGCCGCCCCCCGAGGAACCCGCCCCCGACTGCCCGCCCGCCGCCCGCGCCGCCGTCGCCTCCCTCGCCCCCGGCACCGGCGCGCCCTGGATCGGGCAGGCCGCCGCCAAGGGCACCAGGATCTTCGGCGACGTCGGCTGGGACGACACCGGCGCCTGGGACCTGGCCGCGCTGCCCGACCTCAAGCACTGCGAGGCGTTCCTGCCGAACGCCGAGGAGGCCATGCGCTACACCCGCACCGACTGCCCGCGCCGCGCCGCCCACGCCCTCACCGACCACGTACCGCTCGCCGTCGTCACCCTCGGCGCGGAGGGCGCCTACGCCGTGGACCGGCGCACCGGCGAGAGTGCCGAGGTACCCGCCATCGCCGTGGAGGCGCTGGACCCGACCGGCGCCGGGGACGTCTTCGTCGCCGGCTTCGTCACCGGCACCCTGGCCGGCTGGCCGCTCGCCGACCGGCTGGCCTTCGCCGGGCTGACGGCGGCCCTGTCCGTCCAGGAGTTCGGCGGCTCGCTCTCCGCCCCCGGCTGGTCGGAGATCGCCGCCTGGTGGCGCAGGGTCCAGTCGGTCGAGGGCCAGGACCCGCAGGCCCTGCACCGCTACGCCTTCCTGGACGCCCTGCTCCCGGCCCGCGCACAGGCCCGCCCCTGGCCACTGCGGCGGGCGGTGCCGACCATCGGGTTCCGCAGGTCGGCGTGAGGGCCGGGGCGGCGTGCGGTCGGAAAAGCCCTACGGTCCTGTCGGCGCCCTGACGTACTCTGGAAGTCGCCAGGCCGCCCTCGTGGCAGGCGAGACGCATCCGGGAGGACGTAGAGGCCCTTGGGGCCGGCCTATGACTCAGACACCCACAGCTCAGACCCCCGCGCAGGAACCGGCGAGAGCCCAGATCACCGTTCCCGCCCAGCACCCCATGGTGACCGTGCTGGGATCCGGCGACTCCCTCCTGCGCGTGATCGAGAAGGCCTTCCCGGCGGCCGACATCCACGTCCGGGGCAATGAGATCAGCGCGGTCGGCGACCCGGCGGAAGTCGCCCTGATCCAGCGCGTGTTCGACGAGATGATGCTCGTGCTCCGCACCGGGCAGCCGATGACGGAGGACGCAGTGGAACGCTCGATCGCCATGCTGAAGGCGAGCGAGGCAGGGACGAGCGACGGCCAGGAGACCCCGGCCGAGGTACTGACGCAGAACATCCTGTCCTCGCGGGGCCGCACCATCCGCCCGAAGACGCTCAACCAGAAGCGCTACGTCGACGCCATCGACAAGCACACCATCGTCTTCGGCATCGGCCCCGCCGGCACCGGCAAGACCTACCTGGCCATGGCCAAGGCCGTCCAGGCCCTGCAGTCCAAGCAGGTCAACCGCATCATCCTCACCCGCCCGGCGGTCGAGGCCGGCGAACGCCTCGGCTTCCTGCCCGGCACGCTGTACGAGAAGATCGACCCGTACCTGCGCCCCCTGTACGACGCCCTGCACGACATGATCGACCCGGACTCGATCCCCCGGCTGATGGCGGCGGGCACGATCGAGGTGGCGCCGCTGGCATATATGCGGGGCCGTACCTTGAATGACGCCTTCATCATCCTCGACGAGGCGCAGAACACCTCGCCCGAGCAGATGAAGATGTTCCTCACCCGGCTCGGCTTCGACTCGAAGATCGTGATCACCGGTGACGTGACCCAGGTCGACCTGCCCGGCGGCACCAAGAGCGGTCTGCGGCAGGTGCAGGAGATCCTGGAGGGCCTGGACGACGTCCACTTCTCCCGGCTCTCGTCGCACGACGTCGTACGGCACAAGCTGGTGGGCCGTATCGTCGACGCGTACGAGAAGTACGACGACAAGCACGGCACTCAGAACGGCACCCACCAGGGCGGCCGGGGCGGCAGGGCCGGGCACAAGGGGAAGTAGAGAGCACGCACGACCATGTCGATCGACGTCAACAACGAGTCCGGCACCGAGGTCGACGAGCAGGCGATCCTCGACATCGCCCGCTACGCGCTCGCACGGATGCGCATCCACCCGCTGTCCGAACTCTCGGTGATCGTGGTGGACGCCGACGCCATGGAGCAGCTGCACATCCAGTGGATGGACCTGCCGGGGCCCACGGACGTCATGTCCTTCCCGATGGACGAGCTGCGCCCGCCGTCCAAGGACGACGACGAGCCCCCGCAGGGCCTCCTCGGTGACATCGTGCTCTGCCCGGAGGTGGCCGCCAAGCAGGGCGAGGACGCGCCGACCCGGCACTCCATGGACGAGGAGCTGCAACTGCTCACCGTCCACGGCGTGCTGCACCTGCTGGGGTACGACCACGAGGAGCCCGACGAGAAGGCCGAGATGTTCGGTCTGCAGGCGGCCATCGTGGACGGCTGGCGGGCGGAGAGGGGCCTGACCGGCCCGTCCCCGGCGCCCACTGTGTCATGACCCCGCAACTCGTGCTCGGCGCGACCGCCCTGGTCGTCGTCGCGTGGCTCGCCGCGTGCGCGGAGGCCGGCATCGCCCGGGTGTCCAGCTTCCGGGCCGCCGAGGCCGTGCGGACGGGGCGGCGCGGCAGCGCCCGGCTCGCCCAGGTCGCCGCCGACCCGACCCGCTATCTCAACGTGGCCCTGCTGGTGCGCGTGGCCTGCGAGATGGCGGCGGCCTCGCTCGTCACCTACATGTGCCTGGAGGACATCGACGGCACCTGGCAGGCCCTGCTCGCCGCGATCGGCGTGATGGTGCTGGTGTCGTACGTCGCCGTCGGGGTGTCCCCGCGCACCATCGGCCGCCAGCACCCGCTGAACACGGCCACGGCGGCGGCGTACGTCCTGCTGCCGCTGGCCCGGGTGATGGGCCCCATCCCGTCGCTGCTGATCCTCATCGGCAACGCGCTCACCCCGGGCCGGGGCTTCCGGCGCGGTCCGTTCGCCTCGGAGGCGGAGCTGCGGGCGATGGTCGACCTGGCGGAGGCCGAGTCGCTGATCGAGGACGAGGAGCGCCGCATGGTGCACTCGGTGTTCGAGCTGGGCGACACCCTGGTGCGGGAGGTCATGGTGCCGCGCACCGACCTCGTGGTCATCGAGCGCTACAAGACGATCCGGCAGGCGCTCACCCTGGCACTGCGCTCGGGTTTCTCGCGGATCCCGGTGACCGGGGAGAGCGAGGACGACGTCGTCGGGATCGTCTACCTGAAGGACCTGGCCCGCAAGACGCACATCAGCCGGGACGCGGAGAGCGAGCTGGTGTCGACGGCGATGCGGCCGGCGACGTTCGTGCCCGACACCAAGAACGCGGGCGACCTGCTGCGCGAGATGCAGCAGGAGCGCAACCACGTCGCCGTCGTGATCGACGAGTACGGCGGCACCGCCGGGATCGTCACCATCGAGGACATCCTGGAGGAGATCGTCGGCGAGATCACCGACGAGTACGACCGTGAGCTGCCGCCGGTGGAGGAGCTGGGCGAGGACCGGTTCCGGGTCACCGCCCGCCTCGACATCACCGACCTGGGTGAGCTGTACGGGCTGGAGGAGTACGACGACGAGGACGTGGAGACCGTCGGCGGCCTCCTCGCCAAGGCGCTCGGCCGGGTGCCCATCGCCGGGGCGTCCTCGCTGGTGGAGCTGCCGGACGGGCGGGCGCTGCGGCTGACCGCCGAGGCGGCGGCCGGCCGCCGGAACAAGATCGTGACGGTGCTGGTGGAGCCGGCCGAGCCGGTGGTGGCCCCGGGGAAGGAGTCCGGTCCGGAATGACCCCTCAGGAGTTGCGCGCCCTGTGTCTGTCCTTCAACGAGGCGGTGGAGGATTTCCCGTTCAGCCCGGAGGCCTCGGTCTTCAAGGTCCTGGGCAAGATGTTCGCGCTGAGCCGGCTGGACGCGCGGCCCCTGACGGTCAACCTCAAGTGCGACCCGGAGGACGCGGTCCGGCTGCGCGGTGAGCACGAGGGGCTGATCACCCCCGGCTACCACATGAACAAGCGGCACTGGAACACCGTCGTGGCCGACGGCGAGCTCCCGGACCGGCTGGTCCGGGAGCTCGTGGAGGACTCGTACGACCTGGTCGTGGCCGGTCTACCGCGAGCCGAGCGGCTCCGTCTCGACCGCTCCTGAGGCCGTGCGGCGGGTGCGCAGGCCGAGGCCCACCAGGACCGCCGCCGCCAGGACGATCGCCGCGTCCAGCGCCAGCACCAGGTGCACGCCCGCCAGCAGGCTGTCGGACGTGGTCGCGAGCACGCCGAGCAGCGGGATGCCGACGGTGATGCCGACCTGCTGGGTGGAGGTGACCAGGCCGGTGGCCAGGCCCTGCTCCTCGTCCGGGACGCCGGAGGTCACGGTCAGCCCGTAGGAGATGATCGCACCGAGGTGGCACATGCTGGCCAGCGCGACGGCGGCGGTGGCCAGCCACACCGACCGGCCGCCCTCGTCAAGGCCCAGCAGGGTGGCGATCAGCAGGCCCTGGCCGGTCAGGGAGGCGACCAGGGTGCGGCGGGCGCCGAGGCGGCCGATGACCTTCGGGGCGAAGGTGCCGGCGACCGCCGAGAGCAGGCCCTGCACACCGAAGACGAGACCGGTCCGGAACGCGGACAGGTCGAGGACCTCCTGCAGGTACAGGGTGAGGACGAAGACCACCGTGGACATCATGGAGAAGGTGACCAGGCCGCCCAGGTTGCCCCACGCCACCGTGCGGCGGCGCAGCATCGGCAGGGAGACCAGCGGGGCCGCGCTGCGGGACTCCACGACGGCGAACGCGGTCAGCAGGGCGAGGCCGGCGATCAGCGTGACGATCACGTCGGGGCGGGCGAAGCCGTGGTCGGCGGCCGTCGACAGGGCGTAGATCAGGGAGAGCAGTCCGCCGGTGACGGTGACCGCGCCGGGTACGTCCAGGCGGGGCCGCTCCGGGGTGCGGGACTCCGGCAGCAGGCCGGGCGCGAGCGGCAGGACGAGCACGGTGCACAGGGTCAGCAGGCCCATGGTGGAGCGCCACCCGAGCGCGTCGGTCAGGACGCCGCCCGCGATCATGCCGATGGTGAAGCCCAGGGAGAGCAGTGTGCCGGAGATGCCGAGCGCGCGGTCCCGGGCGGGGCCCTCGGCGAACGTCGTGGTCAGCAGGGACATTCCGGTCGGCACGATCGCCGCCGCGCCGAGTCCCTGCAGGGCTCGTCCGGTCAGGAAGGACGCCGGGTCCCAGGCGAGGGTGGCCAGCAGGGAGGCCGCGCCGAACAGCGCCAGCCCGGTGAGGAAGAGCCGGCGGCGGCCGAACAGGTCGCCGATGCGGCCGAAGAGCAGCAGGAAGCCGCCGGAGGGCAGCGCGAACGCGGTGACCGCCCACTGCAGCGCCGAGGTGGACATGCCGAGGTCGGTGCCGAGGGCGGGCAGTGCCACGGTCAGGACGGAGAAGTCCAGCGCGACCATGAACTGGGCCGCGCACAGGACGAACAGGACGAGCCTGTCGCGCGTCGACAGCCGGGGGGTGTCGGACGAGGGGGACAACGGGGAGGAGGAGTCGGGGTGTCGGGGGTCGGTGGGTCGGGTGTCGATCGCCATGCGGGAAGCCTGCGGCGGCCGGAACAATCCAGGGGAGTCGGAACTTATGGTGGTGGTGGCACCACCAGACACGCGAGGGGGAGCGACACGTGGCGGACGCGCTGACGACCGGACGGCGCAGTGAGCTGCGCGAGTTCCTCAGGAGCCGGCGGGCCCGGGTGACGCCGGCCGAGGCCGGGCTGCCCGACGGCGCGGGCCGGCGGCGTACGCCGGGGCTGCGGCGCGAGGAGGTCGCGGTGCTCGCCGGGGTGGGCGCGTCCTGGTACCAGTGGCTGGAGCAGGGCCGGGACATCTCCGTCTCGCCGCAGGTGCTGGACGCGGTGGCCCGCGTGCTGCGGCTGAGCAACGCCGAGCGGCGCCATCTGTACGTGCTGGCCGGGCTGAACCCGCCGGTGCCGGAGGTGGCGCCCGAGCAGCGGCAGGCCCGCTGCGAGGGGCTGCGCCGGCTGATCGACACGTGGATGCCGTATCCGGCGCACATCATGGACGCGTACTACCACTGCGTGATGTACAACGAAGCGGCCGGGGCGGTCCTCGGCATGCGGCCCGAGATCACCCAGAACTGCCTGGTCGACTTCTTCACCGACCCGATGTACCGCTCCCGTTCGCACAGCTGGGAGCGGAACGCCCGGACGGTGGTCGCCCAGTTCCGGGCGGTGGCCGGGGCGCGTCCCGACGACGGGGGCTACCGGGCTCTGGTGGCCGAACTGCGGTCGAAGAGCCCGGAGTTCGCGGCGATGTGGGAGGCGCGGGACATCGAGGACGCCGGGCAGATCCGCAAGGAGCTGGACCATCCGCTGGTCGGGCTGCTGGTCGTGGAGTCCACGGCACTGCGGGTGCCGGCCCGGCCGGACCTGACGATCGTGCTGCACACCCCGCTGGACGAGGCGAACACCGCGGCCAAGCTGGAGTGGCTGGCCACGCCGGAGGGCCGGCGCGGGGCGATGTACCAGGTGGCGGGGTGAGCGGGTGGCCGGCGGCGGGGCTCCGTATGCTCGGGGCATGACCGACAGCAACGCGCTTGACCCCGAGGACCGGAAGATCGTCACCCTGGCCCGTTCGGCCCGGGCCCGCAACGGGGTGCCCGAGGGGGCGGCGGTACGGGACGACACCGGCCGCACGTATGTCGCCGGCTCGGTGCACCTGGCGTCGCTGAGGCTGAGCGCGCTGCGGACGGCGGTGGCGATGGCGGTGGCGTCGGGGGCGAAGTCGCTGGAGGCGGCGGCGGTGGTCAGCGAGTCCGAGGGGGTGGCGCCCGAGGACCGGGCCGCGGTGGGCGATCTCGGCGGCCCGGAGACGCCGGTGCTGCTGGCGGGGCCCGACGGGACGGTACGGCTGACCGTGCAGGCCGGGGGCGCGGAGTAGGCCGGCGCCGGGGGCAGGCCGGCCCCGCGGAGTAGGCCGGAATTCAACCTTGTCGGGTCCGCTGCCCCGCGCATCAATGGAATGGTTGATTCCCGACGGACCGTCAGATCCGGCCCGGGGCCAGGTGACCGCACCCACCCCTCACGGGCCGGGGTCCGTCGTCGCGCACGGAATCCGGGAAGGGAGCCGGAACCCATGACAGGCAAGCGAACAGGAACAGGTGCGGCACTGCTGGCCGGGGCCCTCGCGGTCACCGGCCTCGCCCTCGCGCCCACGGCCGCGGCCGTCGCCCCCGACACGGCGACGATCACCGCGAGCTGCGGCATCTTCGGCGGCGGCGAGGCCACCCTCACGGCCACCCAGGACGGCACCGACGCCACCCTCACCCTCAGCTCGACCGCGATCACGGTGCCGCTGGCGCTCGGCGCGGACAGCATCCACTCCACCCTCACCCTGGTCCGGCCGGACGGCACCACCGCCGTCTTCGCCGGCACCGAGAACCCGGCCATGGCGGCCGGCGACCCGGTCACCGTCGGGCCGCTGCCCGGCACCGTGGCCTCCGGGGACAGCCTGGAGGCGTACGGCGGGTCGCTGAAGATGGTCGTCTTCGGCATCACCATCACCTGTACGGCGACCGGGCCGCAGGCGCCCGGACCGTTCGTCTTCGACTGAGCGCCCGCACCCTCGGCCGAACAGCTCCCGGATCCGCGCCCTGCCGCCGAAGGCTGATGGCACGTCATTTGACGGTTCATCAGTTTTAGGCGGCAGTTCCATTGACTTCTCACCTCCCCTCCACGTCAATGACCCCCGTCGGCGCAGAAGAGCCGCTGCGCCCGCATCCCTCAGGAGGGGAGACCATGGGTCCGACAACCCGAAGATCCCGTCGACGGCGCTGTGCGGCGCTGCTCGGGGCGGCCGCGCTCGCGGTCACCGCGGGCGGAGCGCTGGCGACCCCGGCCGGTGCCGCCGCGAACGCCTCCGCGAACGCCTCCGTGAACGTCGACTTCCCGACGCACTGCATCCCGCCGCCCGTCGCGGGACTCCCGCCGATCGACGGCACCACCACCGCGAAGATCGAGGTGGACAACGCCAGCCCCAAGGTCGGCGACACCGTCGGTGTGACCTACACCGTGGTCTCGCCCGCCGCCAGCAACCCCACCGACCTGGCGCTGCCCGCCGACATCATGACCCCGACCGGCAAGGTCGCCCTGGGTGGCGCGCAGACCGGCGCCGTCACCGTCACCGGACCGAGGAAGAACCCGCCGGTGCCCGGCCGGGGCGCCTTCCCGTCCTTCTCGATGACCGGCACCTTCACCGTCACCGCGCCCGGCGCGATCACTCTGTCGCCCGGCGACTACAACATCCACACCAGCTACATCCTGGAACTGGACACGCCCTGCACGGTGACCGACCCGCCCGCCCCGGTGTCGGAGACCGTCACGGCGGCCGACGACCCGCCCGCCAACACCCGGGCCATCTCCCTCGGCTCGGCCTCCGGCAGCCCGGGGGCGAGCGTCGTCGTCACCGGCAGCCACTTCACGCCGGGTGCCGCCGTCACCCTCGCCGGCCGGTCCGGGTCCGCCCAGACCGCGGACACCGCGACCGTGACCGCCGACGCCCAGGGAGCCTTCAGCGGCTCGCTCGTCGTCAACGACCTCACCACCACCGGTGTCGTGGCCTACGAGGGCGGCGCGTGGTCCGCGGACAAGGGCGCCGGGCCCGTCGCGTACGTCGTCGTCGACGACACTCCCGTGCCCGCGAACAGCCAGAAGCTGACGGCCACCGTGAAGGCGGGGACGCTGTCCATGTCCCAGGCCGGGGACTCCGTCGCCCTGACCGCCGTCGACTTCGGTGAGGGCGGTGCCGCCACCGGCGCGCTGCGGAGCGTGACCGTCAAGGACTTCCGCGGCGGTCCCGCGGGCTGGTCCCTGACCGGCAAGGTCACCGACTTCACCGGACCCGGCGCCACCGTCCCCGCCGGGAACCTGAGCTGGACACCCGCCTGCGCCACCGAGGCGGGCAGCCCCAGCACCTGCCGGGCCGGCTCCGCGGGCACCGTGGGCAGCGCGGGAGCCACCCTGGCGTCCGCCGCCGACGCCGCGCTCACCGGCGGTGAGTTCACCGCCGACGCCCGGCTCTCCCTCGACGTACCGGCCTTCACGCCCCCGGGCGGCTACGCCGGCGTCCTGACCCTCACCCTCACCTGACACCCAGTCGACCAAGGCCGGGCGCCCCGCCGTGCAACCCGGGGCCGCACCCGCCCGACCTGCCCGACGCCCCTGGGGGGTCCGCACCCATGCGTACGCCGCACCGCCTCCTCCTGAGCCTGCTCCTCCCGGCACTGTTCCTCGCCGCCCCCGGCACCGCCCGCGCCGCCGACAACGGCAGCTGGTCCGTGCGGCCCGTCTCCTCGGCCGTCGCCGCGCGGCCCTACTTCCAGATCGCCGCCGACCCCGGCCAGACCGTCCGGGACGAAGTGGTCGTCACCAACAGGACTGCCGGCCCGCTGACCTTCCGGCTGTACGCCGCCGACGCCTACAACACCCCCCGCGACGGCGGCTTCGCCGTGCGCGGCGCGGAGGAGCCCATGCGGGCCGTCGGAGCCTGGGCACGGCCCGCGAAGGACCGGATCACCGTCCCCGGGCACGCCTCCGTCACCGTGCCGTTCACCCTCCGGGTGCCCGAGGACGCCGAGCCCGGCGACCACCCCGGGGCGATCGTCGCCCTCGACGAACGGACGGAGAAGGCCGCCGCGGGCGGTGTCGCCCTCGGCGTCCGGCGGGCCGTCGGCGCCCGGGTGTACCTCCAGGTCAGCGGCCCCGCCCTGCCCGCGCTCACCGTCGAGGACGTACGGATCGTCCAGCACCGGCCGCTGGTGCCCGGCCTCGGCGGCAGCACGGCGACCGTCCACTACGTCCTGCGCAACACCGGCAACGTCACCCTCGCGCCCCGGGTGCGGCTGACGGCGCGCGGACTGTTCGGCCGCACCCTCCTCGACCGCGACCTGACAAAGGTCCCCGCCGAGCTGCTGCCGGGGCAGAAGGTCGAGCTCAGCGAGGTGTGGCGAGGCGCGCCCCAGCTGGACCGGGGCCGGGTCACCGTGACGGCCGCCGCGCGGGACACCCGCGAGCGGGCCGGCGCCTCGTTCCTCGCGGTGCCGTGGCTCGTGGCGGCGGTCGTCCTGGCGCTCGCCGGCGCGGCCGGGGCGCTGGGGGTCAGAGCGCGTCGGGCCCGCGCTCGCCGGTCCGTACCCGCACGACCGTCTCCACCGGCACGGCCCACACCTTCCCGTCCCCGATCTTCCCCGTCTGCGCGGCCCTGACGACCGCGTCGATCACGGGCTCCGCGTCGGCGTCCTCCACGACGACCTCGATGCGGACCTTCGGTACCAGGTCCACCTGGTACTCGGCGCCGCGGTACACCTCGGTGTGGCCGCGCTGCCTGCCGTACCCGCTGGCCTCGGTCACGGTCAGGCCCTGCACACCCAGCTCCTGCAGGGCGGTCTTGACCTCGTCGAGGCGGTACGGCTTGACGATGGCGGTGATGAGCTTCATGTCTGGCTCTTGACCTTCTGGGCGCTGGGGACGACGGAGTGGGCGGTGACCGGGGCACCGTGGCCGAGGACGCCGTGATCGTATGCCGTCTCGGCGTGCACCGTAAGGTCGAGGCCGGTGTGCTCCTCCTCCTCGCTCGCCCGGAAGCCCATCACCTTGTCGATCAGCTTGGCGATGCCGTACGTCACGGCGAAGACGTACGCCGCCACGGCGAGCACGGCGACCGCCTGCTTGCCGAGCTGGGCGAGCCCGCCGCCGTAGAACAGGCCCTCGGCGCCGCCGGTCATGGCCCGCTCGGCGAACAGGCCGATCAGCAGGGTGCCGATGACCCCGCCGACGAAGTGGACGCCGACGACGTCCAGGGAGTCGTCGTAGTTCAGCTTGAACTTCCAGCTCACCGCGTAGCTGCACACGACTCCGGCGGTGAGGCCGACGACGAGGGCGCCGAGCAGGGAGACCGAACCGCAGGACGGGGTGATCGCGACCAGACCGGCCACCGCGCCGGACGCGGCGCCCAGGGTGGTCGGGTGGCCGTCCCGCTTCTGCTCCACGAACAGCCAGCCCAGCAGGCCGGTGCAGCCGGCGGCGAGGGTGTTGAGGAGGGCGGCGGCGGCCAGGCCGTTGGCGCCCAGGGCCGAACCGGCGTTGAAGCCGAACCAGCCGAACCACAGCAGGCCCGCGCCCAGCACCACCATCGGCAGGTTGTGCGGCCGCATGGCGTCCTTCTTGAACCCCAGCCGCGGGCCCAGCACCAGCGCCACCGCGAGACCCGAGGCACCCGAGGTGATCTCCACGGGCAGGCCGCCCGCGAAGTCCAGGGCGCCGAGGCGGGTGAGGATCCAGCCACCCGGCCCCCACGTCCAGTGCGCCACCGGAACGTATACCAGCAGCGTCCACACCGGTACGAAGACCAGCCACGCGCCGAACTTGGCGCGGTCGGCGATCGCGCCGCTGATCAGTGCCGCCGTGATGATCGCGAAGGTCAGCTGGAAGGTGGCGAAGAGCAGGGTCGGCACCGTGCCCTGCACGCTGTCCGGTCCGACGCCGGACATCCCGGCGAGGTCCAGGCCGCCGAGGAGACCGCCGCCGATGTCGTCGCCGAAGGCGAGCGAGTAGCCGCAGACCAGCCAGACCACGGTGACGAGCGCGATCGACACGAAGCTCATCATCAGCATGTTCAGGACGCTCTTCGCGCGGACCATGCCGCCGTAGAAGAGAGCCAGTCCCGGGGTCATCAGCAGCACGAGGGCGGTGGCGGCGAGCAGCCAGGCGGTGTCGCCGGTGTCGACGCTTGCGGCGGCGAGGGTCACGGTCGTCTCCAACGGTGCGGGGGCTCGTCAGAGGGTCACCGGCGCGCGTTTCCGCTCGCGTACGGGTGTGTTTCCGAGACGTTTCGTTGCGGGCGGGTTTCCGGAAGCTCACGGGGGGACGGGCGGTGCGGCGGGGCTCCGTGGATCAGGGAGAATGGGGGCCATGAGCGTTCGCAGCCAGTCATCCAAGCCGTCGGAATCCTCGGGGGCACCCCATCGCGCCGGCTTCGCCTGCTTCGTGGGCCGCCCCAACGCGGGCAAGTCCACCCTCACGAACGCTCTCGTCGGCAAGAAGGTCGCGATCACCGCGAACCAGCCGCAGACGACGCGGCACACGGTGCGGGGGATCGTGCACCGGGAGGACGCCCAGCTGATCCTCGTCGACACCCCGGGGCTGCACAAGCCGCGGACGCTGCTGGGCCAGCGGCTCAACGACGTCGTACGCACCACCTGGGCCGAGGTCGACGTGATCGGCTTCTGCCTGCCGGCGAACGAGAAGATCGGCCCCGGCGACCGCTTCATCGCCAAGGAGCTCGCGGGGATCAAGAGGACCCCGAAGGTCGCCGTCGTCACCAAGACGGACCTCGTCGACTCCAAGACCCTGGCCGAGCAGTTGATCGCGATCGACCAGCTCGGAAAGGAGCTCGGCTTCGAGTGGGCGGAGATCGTGCCGGTGTCGGCGGTCCAGGACAAACAGGTGGACCTGCTGGCAGACCTGCTCGTCCCGCTCCTGCCGGAGGGCCCCGCCCTCTACCCCGAGGGCGACCTGACCGACGAGCCCGAGCAGGTCATGATCGCGGAGCTGATCCGCGAAGCCGCGCTGGAGGGCGTCCGCGACGAGCTGCCGCACTCCATCGCGGTCGTCGTCGAGGAGATGCTGCCCCGCGAGGACCGCCCGGCCGACAAGCCCCTCCTCGACATCCACGCCTTCGTCTACATCGAACGCTCCAGCCAGAAGGGCATCGTCATCGGCCCCAAGGGCAAGCGCCTCAAGGAGGTCGGCATCAAGTCCCGCCGCCAGATCGAGGCCCTGCTGGGCACGCCGGTGTTCCTCGACCTCCACGTCAAGGTCGCCAAGGACTGGCAACGCGACCCCAAGCAACTCCGCAAGCTGGGCTTCTGACCGTCCCCGCCGCCGGTGGGCACAGGGGAGCGCCGGCATGCCACCGCGACCCGTGATGGTCAAGATCAAGGCCGTCAGCACCCGGCGGTCGGCCGGGTCCGGTCGCCGTCGCGAAGACCGTGCCGGACGGTGTCCACCCCGTGTCGGTCAGGGCGACGTTCCCTGGGCATGCCTGACCGACCCCAACGCGTCTGCGCACGTTCACAGCGGACGAGCCCGGAGGGGTAGCGGTGTCGGATCGGGTGCCAGGGACCGGAACGCGGACTGTCAGGGCGGGTCCGCGTTGCCGGGGTCAGGGTCTGGCGTGGTCAGATCGGGAATCGCCATGTGTCGTCCGGAGACAGCAGGTGACTGCCTGCGGGCGAGAGTTCCGCGCGCATCGTGTGAAGAGGGAACCGGTTGTTCTCTTCCCACTTGCGGCGGACTCGTTCCAGGTCATCCCAGAGCCGGCGGGGTCCGCCCTGGTGGACCAGTGGCGTTGGCCCGTCCTCGGCACGCGCCCATGCCCCGTCCGCAGCGAGCAACCACACCACCCGCCGCCCGTCGTTCGGGTACGTGGCCGCTCGGGTCTCGACTCCGGGCGTGTCCAGCTCGTACAGCCACCGGAGCGGCCATTCCTGCCACAGGTCGGGAACCGGACCGTCCGGGGGCCGCACGTCCTCGCCCTCCCTCACACGGGCGGACACGAACACGCTGTTCAGCTTGGCCGGGTAGTCCGCTTCCTGCCGGGTCTCCATGAACGTTGCCGGATCGGGCTGGACCGTGCCGCGTGCGATGCCGTCCGTTCCCATGTCCGCCGTGATGAGTAGGGCGGTGTGGGCAATCGTCGTGACCAGCCGTCCGCCGGGACGGAGCGCACGCAGCCATGACGGAGGGACGGGCCGTACGGAGACAGTCGCCATGATGCGGTCATACTCCGCATCGGGAAGTTCCCCGGTGGCGTCGATGGCTTCCACGCGCGGCGTGCGTCCGAACTCGGCGAGGCGGGTCCGGGCTGCCTCCACCAGGTACGGGTCCACGTCCGCACTCGTCACGTTCTCGTCCCCGAAACGGTGAGCGAACAGAGCGGCGGAGTACCCGGAGCCCGTACCCACGTCCAACACCTTGTGGCCGGGCTTCACGTCGAGTCGGTGCGCCATGGACACGATGAGCCCCGGCAGGGTGCTGGACGACGTGGGGTCGCCCTTCCCGCGTTCACCGGGGGTCGCGTGGTCGGCGTGCGTGGGACCGACGCGGGTAACCAGCGTCTCATCCGTGTACGCGGCGTGCAGCCGCTCGGCGGAGTCCTCGGGGAAGTCCACCAACGCCCATTCCTGCGTCGGGCTGTCCGGGATGCGCTGCCACCAGCGGGGGACGAGCCGGTGACGGGGGGTGTTGCTCACGGCTTCGTGCCACGCGGGGGCGTCGGCGGTCACTTGGTCGGCAAGCACTTTGGCGGCTTCGGTCCACGGGTGCGCTTCGGTCATGCGGGCTCTCCTTGCAGGGCATCGGCCATGGCTTCAACGAGCGGCACGCCAGCCCTGACAGCGAGCCAGTGCCATTGACCGTTGGGGTTCACCTCGAAGAACACCCAACGTCCGTCCGGCGTGACGGCGAAGTCCAGCGCGCCGAAGAACAAGCCGAGTTCGTCCATGAGTTGGCGGACCCCCTTCTCTACCTTCGGGGGCATGTCCACCACTTCGTATCGGTGGGACTGGTAGTCCGTCCGCCAGTCGAGCCGTGCGGCTTCACTGTCCGTATGGATGGCCACGGGGAACATGCGCTCCCCGATCGCGGTCAAGCGCACTTCGTACGCTTTGTCCACACGCTCTTGGAACAGATGGGCGGTGCTGCTCACTCCGTCGTCCACCTCGTCCGCGGAGACGAGCGCCACGGGGAGGAACTGCCGCTTCCCCTCCGGGCCGAGCACGCCACCGCCGAGCCCCTTGTACACAACCGCGTCCTCCCCCATGAACGTGCGGGCGTGCTCGGGGTCAGATGTGATCACGGAGCGGGGTACGTCCAGCCCGCAGCGAGCGGCAACCGCCAGTTGAACGGGCTTGTAGTTCGCGGCAGCATCCTTGCTCGGATGGTTGACCCACCGCACGGGCAGGGAACCGAGCACGCCGAGCAACCCGGAGCGCGCTTCCGAGACCGCGAGGGCGCGAGCGTGTCCCGGCCAGTAGCCCGGTGTGCGGAACTCGTTGGGGCGTCGCCACCACACCGACTTGACGGACTCCAGGCGGACCGTACGGGAGCCGGTGAGAGGCCCCGTCCAGCCGTTCCCGGTGAGGGAGACGGCTAGACGGGAAGCGGTCGGGAAGTCAGCAGTATCGAACCTGACGACCTGTTCACCGCGATTCACCAGCTCCTCAACCACTGCATCGGCGGTGAGATCGTTCCGCCCGGTCAGGATGAGGATGGATGGCATGTCAGTACAGGTCGGTTCCGGAGTCGGAGCCGGGAGCCGAGCCGTCACCGTTGCTGGTCTCGGTCTGCGTCTCGGGCATCTCGGCCGTGATCGCGTGCCACGGGTTACCCTCGGCGGAGACGTTGAGCTGAAGCTCCTCGCTGTAGGTGATGACCGGTTCTTCGCTGTTCGTCGGAGCCGGCGAGACCAGGTGCCGGACCCCGAACGGAACGGACGTAGCCGCTGCGGTGTTCATACTGCGTTCCTCCTGTGTAGCCAGTTCTTGCGGTGTGGGTGGTGCTCGTCGTGCTCCTACAGAACCGGTCGGCTGCCGGACCGTCACGCACGACAGCCGACCGGGGTTGAGCCCCGCCCCCTGCCACAGAGCGAGTCGCGGCTCCGTGCTGTCCTGGTCCGGGTCCTATGTGGCGAGGGCGGGAGTATCAGCGCGCTACGCCCACGGGTCCGCAGCGAGGACGTACAGGGGGTGCGACAGTCCGCCGATTCGGTGGGCTATCGGCTCGGGTGTCACCTGGTCGGGCTCGTCGGCGGGGAGCCGGACCGGCCAGACGGACCGGGTGTACGTGCAGTCCGTGTCCGGAACCTTGACGAACAGCGGGTGCCCGCCCTTGATGTGCTCGCGTGCCTCGCGTTGCTCGTCCGGGGCGGTAGCCCACATGCGGAGTTCCGCGGGGCAGTCCGGGACGGGGACGGTTGCCGCGCGCATGGTCGGCTGTACCCACGCCGAACGGTGCGGGTCGGGGTCGAGCCGGTCCGCAATGCGCAGTGCCTCGCCGCGGAGCCATCGGAGCACCAGCACGGGGGAAATGCTCTGCGTGGTGCCTAAGACGTACGGCACGGTCTCGCCCGTGCCGTACACCGGGCCTTCCGCGCGTACCTCTGCCCAGTAGCCCGCCGGGTCCGGTCTGTCGTTCATACCGGGCACCCCCGCCACATGACCCACGGGCGTTCGATCACTTCGGCATAGCTGGTGTGCTCGGGGTGCTCGCGCATGTGGTCGAACGCCCACGTCTGCGGCTCGGTCGGGTCCTCGCTCGCGGGAGACTCCGCGGCACACTCGGTGTCGTCCTCGGTGAGCGTGAGACACCGGAACGCGTAGGTGGTGGGCGGGGCGTCGTCGTCCTGGTCCGGGCGCAACGTCCAGTCGGCGAACGCGAACATGCGACGGGTCGTAGTGGTCACAGCCGTTCACCCCGGCTCCGGGCGTTCACGCGGGCGGTCTCCGCGTGCAGACGCTCCATCGGGTCCGCGGGGCGCACGCGTCTGGGCTCGGCCTCCCACTCGATCCCGCCACCGATGGGGCGTAGTGACCAGTACGGGCCTGCGACCCCGCAGAACTCTCCGACACGGTTACAGCTCGTGTCCATCATCAGCACTCCCACGGAGGGCGGTACCGACTCTGCACTCACTCGCCCATCCCCTTCCGCCGCGACCTGGGCTGTTCGCTCCAGGTAACCGCGTGATCACCCCCGGCGGTACTGTTGGGAAGCGCACAAGGATTAAGAGCGTTAAGCGATTAGCGCAGTCGTGCATGGGGAGTTGAACGTCCGTGGGCACCAGCGAGCCGAACACAGCGTTAGAGCGTCTGTTCCGCGAGACCGGGTGGACGCTGCGGCAATGCGCGCAAGCGATCAACCGGATTGGAACCGAGCGCGGCACCCCGAAGCAGTACCGCGCACCTTCCGTTCACCAGTGGTTGAGCGGCAGCGTTCCGCGCGAGGATGCCCGGTCGCTGATCTTGGAAGCGTTCGCCCGACGGCTTGGGCGACCCGTCACGTACGCGGAAGTTGGCTTCCCGGCCCCTGACAGCGGGACGGAGGCGACACCATCCGGCACGGTAGACGGGGTCATTGATCTTGGAAGGCTGGACATGGACCCTTCCCGCCGTAGCGTGCTGAGCGTCGCTCTCTTCTCCGTTGCACTGACCGTCCCCGAGTGGCCAGACGTGGTGGGGCGGATTGAGGCTGCTCAAAAAGGCACGCGAACCCGTATCGGCATGTCCGACGTGCACACGGTTTCCGCCATGACGGAACAGCTCTCGTCCATGGATGACCAGTTCGGGGGCCGCACCGCTCGTCCGCTCGCCGCAACCTTCCTCGTCAACACAGTTGCCCCGTTCCTGCGGACGGACGGTCCCGAGGACGTGCGGAAAGCCATGATGTCCGCGGCTTCCGATCTCTGCTATCTCACCGGATACATGGCTGTTGACGAGGGGTTGCACGGTCTCGCACAGGGCTACTACCTCAAAGCGCTAGAGCTTGCGGGAGCGTCGGAAGACCACTTGACGTACTGCACCACGCTCCGCGGCATGAGCGTGCAAGCCGTAGACCTGGGCCAAGGGCCGATGGCAAAGCGGCTCGCCGATGCTGCCGCGGCATCCTCACCTCAGGCTGGTCCGCGGATGCGCGCCTTCCTCTCTGGCCAGCAAGCGCACGCCGCCGCGCAGATTGGGGACCGGCGGTCCGCACTCATGTACTTGCAGGAAGCCGAAGTGGCCATGGATAAGGCGGAGTCTCGCGGGAAGGTGTTCGGCTCGTACGACCCCGCATCGCTCAACTACCACACCAGCCAAGTGCGCTTCGAAATGGGCGACGTGCACGGAGCTGTTGCTGCCATGCAGGAATCGGATCGGCTTCGGTGCAGCATCTATCGACGGACGCGCGTCAAAGAACGGGCGATCCTCGCCGAGCGACAACTATCCGTGGGCCACCTTGAGGCCGCGTGCCAGACGTGGGGGCTCGCGCTGGACGATTACCCCCTAGTCAACTCGGGCCGTATCGACAAGCGCATGACGGATATGCTCAACCTGATCCGGCCGCACATCCGCAACCATGATGCGCAAGCTCTGTACGAGCGGGCTCGTACGGTTGTCCGTCCCGAGCTGGTCCCGGCATAGCAAAAGCCCCGCCACCCCCCCCGTTCGGGAAGCATGACGGGGCGATGGCTGCACGTCCGCGATCGGAAAGAGAGTCCACAGAAACGCTCTGATGGGCCATGCGAGTCTTTTCCCTCCCTGCCGTTTTTTGCGGCTCGGGGAGGGGGCCACCCCCTGGTCGGGGGCTCGGGCGAACGAGGACGGACCCGCTCGGCAGCCCAACCGCCCGGCTGATGCTTCGCGGTCTCACGGTTATGAAACGACGTGCACAGCGGACGGAGCCAAGACCACGCGTCCGGGTCGGACACGCCCCGAGCGACCAGCGAACGGCGCGACTCGGGGAAGTGGTCAGCCACCGTCGCCGGCTTGCTGCACAACGCGCACCACGGATGCGCAAAGGGGGCAGGTTGGGAGACCCCGAGGGCCACGAGTTCTGCGTGCTCACCCTGTCCTGACGCGAGGCCCGGCCTACCCCCGCTGAGCGCGCAGCACCCCCCGCAGCCACGCGTACGACGCCTTCGGGGTCCGCTCCAGGGTCGCTCGGTCCACGTGGACCAGGCCGAAGCGGCGGGCGTAGCCCTCGGCCCACTCGAAGTTGTCCATGAGGGACCAGACGAAGTAGCCGCGTACGTCGACGCCCGCGTCGATCGCACGGTGCAGGGCGCGGATGTGGCCGTCGAGGAAGGTGATCCGGGCCTGGTCCTCGACGCCCTCGTAGGAGCAGCCGTTCTCGGTGATGACGATCGGCGGGAGGCGGTCGCCGTAGCGGTCGTGGAAGGCGGTGAGGAGTTCGGTGAGGGCCTCGGGGACCACCGGCCAGCCGAAGTCCGTGACCGGCACGCCCTCGATCTCCCGCACGGAGAAGGGGAGTTCGGCGGGCATCCGGACCCCGCCGAAGTCGATCTCCGTGCCCTGGGGGGCGCCCACCCGTGTCGGGGCGTAGTAGTTGACGCCGTAGAAGTCGATCGGCTCGGCGATGGTCTTCAGGTCCGCCTCCACCTCCCCGGGCATCAGCTCCGCGATGCCGTCCGGGTAGCGGCCCAGCAGTACCGGGTCGGCGAACAGCCGGTTGAGCAGCAGGTCGTAGAAGTCGGCCGCCTCGACGTCCGGCTGCTCCCGCGACGCCGGCCAGGTCGGGCCGTGGGAGTTGGCGATCCCGACGTCCGTGGCGCCGGCCGCGCGCAGCGCCTGGACGCCGAGGCCGTGGGCGAGCAGCTGGTGGTGGGCGGCCGGCAGCGCGTCGAACAACAGCCGTTCGCCGGGCGCGTGAGTGCCCAGCGCATGACCCAGCAGGGTGTGCTCGGCGGGCTCGTTCAGCGTGATCCACTTGCTCACGCGGTCCCCGAGCCGGTCGGCGACGAGCGACACGTACTCCGCGAAGCGGGCCGCCGTGTCGCGGCGCAGCCAGCCGCCCGACTCCTGGAAGGCGGCCGGCAGATCCCAGTGGTAGAGCGTCACGACCGGCCGGACGCCCGCCGCGCACACCTCGTCCACCAGCCGGTCGTAGAAGTCCGCGCCGCCCTCCGAGCGCGTCCGGGGCCAGGAGACGGAGAACCGGTAGGCGTCCACGCCCAGGTCGGCGAGGAGCGCCACGTCCTCGCGGTAGCGGTGGTAGTGGTCGCAGGCCACGGCCGCCGTGCTGCCGTCCTTCACCCGTCCCGGGCCGTCCGTGAACACGTCCCACACGGACCGCTCGCGCAGGTCGGCCGCGCCCTCGATCTGGTGGGCGGACGTCGACACGCCCCACAGGAAGCCGGCCGGGAACGGGGGGATCGCGGGCGTCGGGATGCGCGCGCCAGTCGTGTCAGTCGCCATGCGCGGATCATCGGTACCGCCGGTAACAGAAGTCAACGCCCCCGCGCCGGCCGCGTGTTACGCGCCTTCCTTCAGCACCCGCGAGATCAGCTCGCGCTGCTCCTCGGTGAGCCGGGGGTCCGCGCAGTACACGGTCGTCCCGTCCACCGTGAGCTCGTACGCGAAGCCGTCCGGCACCCCGGCCGGAGGGCTGCCCCGGCCGTCGGCCACCGCCCGCTGGGCCAGGGCCTCCCACTCGCGCGCGTCGGGACGCCCGCAGGTGTCCACCTCCGCGTGCCGCTCGATCCCCGCGAACCCGCCCGTGCGCCGCACTTCGATACGCATGGGTCCTGTCTAGTACGGAGTCACAGGATCTGCACCCCCACCTGCTCCCAGGCCTTCTCCACCGCCTGGAACTCGTCGGTGCCGTCGCCGAAGCGCTCGCGGGCCGCCCGGACGGTCAGCGTGGCGAAGTCCGCGAACAGGGCCCGCTCCTGCAGCTCCCCGCCGGTGAGCACGTCGTACCAGATGCGGCCCGCCTTCTCCCAGGCGTGCCCGCCGATGGCTGTCGCCACGAGGTAGAACGCGTGGTTGGGGATGCCGGAGTTGATGTGCACCCCGCCGTTGTCGCGGCCGGTGCGCACATAGCCGTCCATGGTCGCGGGCTGCGGGTCCTTGCCGAGGACGTCGTCGTCGTAGGCGGTCCCCGGCGCCTTCATGGAGCGCAGGGCCTGCCCGGTGACCGCCGGGGCGAGCAGTCCGGCGCCGATCAGCCAGTCGGCCTCGGCGGCGGTCTGGCCGAGCGTGTACTGCTTGATGAGCGAGCCGAACACGTCGGACATCGACTCGTTCAGGGCGCCGGACTGGCCGTAGTAGGTCAGGTTGGCCGTGTACTGGGTGACGCCGTGGGTGAGTTCGTGGCCGATGACGTCGACGGGCAGGGTGAAGTCGAGGAAGATCTCGCCGTCCCCGTCGCCGAACACCATCTGCTCGCCGTTCCAGAAGGCGTTGTTGTAGTCCCGGTCGTAGTGGACGGTGGCGTCCAGGGGCAGGCCGTCGCCGTCGACGGAGTGCCGGCCGTACTCCCGCAGGAAGAGGTCGAAGGTGGCGCCGAGGCCGGCGTAGGCGCGGTTGACGGTGGCGTCCGGGCCGGCTTCCTCGCCCTCCCGGCGCGCCGGGGCGCCGGGCAGGTCGGTGCCGTGCCCGGCGTCGTAGACGGTGCGCAGCGGCTGGTCCGACGGCGCCTTCGCGGAGGGCGCGGACGCGAGCCGGAACTCGGTGGTCACCTGGCGCCGGCCGCGCAGCGCGTTGTCCCGGGCGAGGGTGCGCCGGGCGGGTCCGGAGCGGGCGGGGTCGTCGCTGCGGGCCAGCTTGTCGAGGACGTGGGGTGGTACGACGGTGCAGAAGACGGGCTCTCGGCCCCCGTTGGTCGTCATGTTTCGCACCATTGCACTCCGTGACGTGACTGTCACCACCCGCAACCATGATTGGTGAAACAGACCGACTCGCCCCCCTGGTTGCCGGGCTCCAGTGGTATGACGCACTTTTTGCCCCTCTTGTCCGCGCGGTCCCGCATACTGATACAGGCCCGCGCGCACCGGACGGCTTCGCTAGGCTGCGGAGCACCATGCGTATCGGGCTGCTTCTCCTTAGCTGCCGCGGCGAGGGCCTGTAGTCGAGGCCGACCCCCTCCCCGCGGAGCTTGGCGTTGCGTCGTCGGCCGTCCGTCCGGACACCCTGAGGAGCCCGAAGCATCATGGCCAACCGCCAGCAGCCCAGCCCCATGCCGATCCACAAGTACGGCCGCTACGAGCAGGTCGACCTCCCGGGCCGCACCTGGCCGGAGCAGCGGATCACCGCCGCTCCCCGCTGGCTCTCCACCGACCTGCGGGACGGCAACCAGGCCCTGATCGATCCGATGACGCCCGAGCGCAAGCGCCGGATGTTCGACCAGCTGGTCAAGATGGGCTACAAGGAGATCGAGGTCGGCTTCCCCGCCTCCGGCCAGACCGACTTCGACTTCGTGCGCTCGATCATCGAGGAAGAGGGCGCGATCCCGGACGACGTGACGATCTCCGTGCTGACCCAGGCCCGCGAGGACCTGATCGAGCGGACCGTCGAGTCGCTGAAGGGTGCCAGGCGGGCCACCGTCCACCTGTACAACGCGACCGCCCCGGTCTTCCGGCGCGTGGTCTTCCGCGGCTCCAGGGACGACATCAAGCAGATCGCCGTCGACGGCACCCGCCTGGTGATGGAGTACGCCGAGAAGCTGCTGGGTCCGGAGACGGAGTTCGGCTACCAGTACAGCCCCGAGATCTTCACCGACACCGAGCTGGACTTCGCCCTGGAGGTCTGCGAGGCCGTCATGGACGTCTGGCAGCCCGGCCCCGGCCGCGAGATCATCCTGAACCTGCCGGCCACGGTCGAGCGTTCCACGCCGTCCACGCACGCCGACCGCTTCGAGTGGATGGGCCGCAACCTCTCCCGCCGCGAGCACGTCTGCCTGTCGGTCCACCCGCACAACGACCGCGGCACCGCCGTCGCCGCCGCCGAACTGGCGCTGATGGCCGGCGCCGACCGCGTCGAGGGCTGCCTGTTCGGGCAGGGCGAACGCACCGGCAACGTCGACCTGGTCACCCTGGGCATGAACCTGTTCTCGCAGGGCGTCGACCCGCAGATCGACTTCTCCGACATCGACGAGATCCGTCGCACGTGGGAGTACTGCAACCAGATGGAGGTCCACCCGCGCCACCCGTACGTGGGCGACCTGGTCTACACGTCCTTCTCCGGCTCCCACCAGGACGCCATCAAGAAGGGCTTCGACGCGATGGAGGCCGACGCGGCGGCCCGCGGCGTCACCGTCGACGACATCGAGTGGGCCGTGCCGTACCTGCCCATCGACCCCAAGGACGTCGGCCGCTCCTACGAGGCCGTCATCCGCGTCAACTCGCAGTCCGGCAAGGGCGGCATCTCCTACGTCCTGAAGAACGACCACAAGCTGGACCTGCCGCGCCGGATGCAGATCGAGTTCTCGAAGATCATCCAGGCCAAGACGGACGCCGAGGGCGGCGAGATCACGCCGAAGGAGATCTGGGCCGTCTTCCAGGACGAGTACCTGCCCAACCCGGGCAACCCCTGGGGTCGCATCCAGGTCAAGAACAACCAGTCGACGACGGACACCGACGGCGTGGACACCCTCACCGTCGAGGCGACCGTCGACGGCCAGGACACGGTGCTGACCGGTTCCGGCAACGGCCCGATCTCGGCCTTCTTCGACGCGCTGGAGTCCATCGGCCTGGACGTACGCCTGCTGGACTACCAGGAGCACACGATGAGCGAGGGCGCCTCCGCGCAGGCCGCCTCCTACATCGAGTGCGCCATCGGCGACAAGGTGCTGTGGGGCATCGGCATCGACGCCAACACCACCCGCGCCTCGCTGAAGGCGGTCGTCTCCGCCGTCAACCGCGCGGCACGCTAGCGCCCGGCGGCTCCCCGCGCCCTTCCCGCGGGCGCGGGGGCACCGCCGGATACCGGCCAATCCTTGTGCAGGTCACGGAGAGGTCTCGTTCTGGGTGATGACTCCGCCTCCCCGATGTGGCTAACATCACGCAAGCGCGGCGATGTTGCCGTGGGGTTACGGAGGTGCGACGTGCTGCCAGTACGGGGACGAGACGGCCGTGCCGCCAGGCATGCGCGCATCCTGGGCACCCGCACCGCGTGGACGCCCGTGGGCGACGGGGAGTTCTTCTGCCCCGGCTGCGGCGGCGACCGCAACTACCAGCGGCTCACCGGACGGCGGCGGTTCACCCTGCTCGGTGTGCCGGTGCTGCCGCGCGGGGAGACCGGGCCGGTCGTGGAGTGCGCGGCCTGCCGCCGCCACTTCGGCACCGACGTCCTCGACCACCCGACGACGGTCCGGTTCTCCGCGATGCTGCGCGACGCCGTCCACACCGTCGCCCTCGCGGTCCTCGCCGCCGGCGGCGCCTGCGCCCGCCCCGCTCTGGAGACCGCCGCGGCCGCGGTGCGCCTCGCCGGCTTCCCGGACTGCACGGAGGAGCAGCTCGCCACCCTCGTCGAGGCCGTGGCCGCCGACACCGGCCGCGCCTACGACGCGCCCTGCGGGCCCGGCCTGGCCATAGAGCTCCACGAGGCCCTCGACCCCCTCGCCCCGCACCTCGCCGCCATCGGCCGCGAGTCGATCCTCCTCCAGGGCGCCCGCATCGCCCTCGCGGACGGCCCCTACACCCCCGCCGAACGCGAGGTCCTCACCACCGTCGGCACCGCCCTCACCATCCACCCGGACGACGTCCCCCGCCTCCTGGCAGCAGCGGCCCGCACTCCGTCCTGACCACGCCGCTCCGTCCCGGACCGCACCCTGGACCCGGCCTCACACCAGCACCGGCGTCACGCGCCCCGACTAGTACAGGCCCCGCTCCGGGCTTCGGCGCCTAGAGCAGCCCGGCCGTCTCCAGGGTCGTGCGGACCCGTGCCGTCTCCTCCCGCGACAGCGGGATCTGCGGGGCGGCCGTGGCCGGGCAGGCGATGACGCCGAGGAGGTGCAGGGCCGTCTTGAAGGCGCCCAGGGCGGCCGAGGTGGGGCCCATACGGGCGGGGGAGGCGGCGTGGACGACGCGGTACAGCGCGGCCAGGCGCTCCTGCTCGGCGCGGGCCGCGGCCCAGTCCCCGGCGCGGCACAGGCGGTGCAGGCGGACGTAGCCGACGGGGTCGACGTTGGCGAGGCCGGGCACCGCGCCGTGGGCGCCGGCGGCGAGGGCGCAGTCGACGAGGAGTTCGGAGCCGGTGAGCACGCTGAAGGCCGGAACCCCGCGGGTGCCGGTGACGATGTCGCGGAAGGCGGCCAGATCGCCGCTGGAGTCCTTCAGACCGGCAAGGACACCCTCCGCCGCCAGGTCCAGGACCACCTCGGCGGGCAGCTTGGCGCCGGTGGCGGACGGCAGGTCGTAGGCGAGCACCGGCACCGGGCTCGCCGTCGCGGCCAGCCGGAAGTGCGCGGCGGTCTCGGCCGGGCCGACGCGGGCGTAGAACGGCGAGATCACCACCACCGCGTCCGCCCCGGCCGCCGCGACCGACGCGATGTGCTCCCGGACGCGCGGTGTCGTCATGTCGATCGCCCCCGCCAGGACGGGGAGCCGGCCGGCCACGTGACCCGTGACCGTGCGGACCACCAGCGCGCGCTGCGCGTCCGTGAGGAACGCCGCCTCCGACGACGTCCCGAGCACGAAGAGGCCGTCCACCCCGCCCGCGACCAGGTGGTCGACCAGCCGCAGCAGCGACTCCACGTCCACCTCGCCCTCCGGTGTCAGGGGCGTGCAGACGGGCGGGACGACACCGGTGAGCGGGGCGGGGAGCGGCATGGGACTCCTAGGGCCTAGGGAAGGGTCTTCTCGTACGTCCTGTCCTTGTCCGAGTCGTAGACCAGCTTGCCCGAGGAGTCGTACCCCTTGATGTGCGGCGCGAGGGTGACCTGCCGGTGGAGCGTTCCGGTGGCCACGAACCAGCCATGGTCGAGTACGGCGGTGGCGGAGCCGTCGCCGTAGTCGACGGTCACCCGGGCCACCGACGGCTCGACCGTGCCGATGAGCCCCCAGCGGAACGGCAGCCGCCAGTGGCCGCGGTCGAGGAACGACTGCTGGTACAGCTTCCCGCTGTTGATGTCCGCCGCGACCGGCGGCAGGTCCGGGCCGGCGGCGCCGCCCCCGCTGGTGTTCATGCCGGTGATCTCGCCGTCCTTGACGGTGCAGATCACCCGGATCTGCTGGGGCCGTTCCCGGACCGCGACGACGAAGTGGCCGTCGCCGGGGGTGTTGGAGTCGCCGGTCGCGCGCATGGCCAGCAGGATCCGGTAGTCGGCGGCCCGGCCCAGGTCCGGCCGGGTCCCGGCCTTCGGTGCCGGGAGGGACCGGTCGTTCGCCAGGCACTTCTCCAGGTCCCCGGCCGCCTGCTCGAAGGTGACGCCGTCCAGCAACTGACCTTCAGTCGCGGGGCGTTGCGGTTCGGACGGGTCCGCCGACGCCGTCCCGGCCGGGGTCCCCGCAGTGGTCCCGGCCGAGGTCTGCGGGGCGCTGACCGACGGCATCGATGCCGCCGTGTCAGCGCCCCGTCCCCCGTTCCCCCCGGCCATGGCGTACGCCCCCACCGGCAGCACGGCCAGCGCGGCCAGCGCCGCGCCGGCCACCGCCGTCCTGCGGCGCCGCTCCACCACACCGCGCCGCCGGATCGCCGGATACGGCGCCGGCGAGGGCTGGATCGCGTACGCGTCCTCGGTGAGCAACTCCCGCAGCCGCTCCTCGAAGTCGTCGCCCCGGTCCTCGGTCTGCCGCACCTCGTCGGGTGTCTCGCTCACCGTCCACCTCCCTGCCCGGACGCGCTCACGGCCGGGGCCAGCCCCGGGAACGCGCGCAGCTTCGCCAGCCCCTTGGAGGCCTGGCTCTTGACCGTGCCCGCGGAGCAGCCGAGCACCTCGGCCACCTCCGCCTCGGAGAGGTCCTCCCAGTAGCGCAGTACCACCACGGCCCGCTGCCTGGGCGGAAGTCCGGCCAGGGCGGCGAGCAGCGTGCCGCGCTCGTCGACCCTGCGCTGCCCCTCGTCCCGCGACGCCACCTCCGGCGGCGCGTCGGTCAGCGACTCCCTGACCCGCCGCTTGCGGAAGCGGTCGCTGTTGCAGCTGACCAGCATCCGCCGGACGTACGCCTCCGGGTTGTCGGTCCGCGCCACCCGCCGCCAGGACCGGTAGGCCTTCGCCAGCGCGGTCTGCGTCAGGTCCTCGGCGTCATGGACGTCGCCCGTCAGCAGATAGGCGGTCCGCACCAGCCGCGACCACCGCGCCCTGACGAACTCCTGGAACTGGCCTTCCAGCCCGTCGTGCATCCAGCACCCCCTCCTCGCCCTCCAGACCACCGCGTGGGACGAACGGGTTGCCCGGGACGCGGAATTCCTTTCGAGAGCGGGGCGGACGGGCGGAACCGGTTGTCGTCGCCTCCCGGTCACCGGTCGAATGGGTCCGTGACCGACGAGACGGCGACGGGCTGGCGGGCGGGGGAGCCCGGGGTGCTGAGGCTGCCCTCCGGGCGGCTGGTGCGGGGCCGGGGGCTGCGCCGCCCGCTCGATCCGGCGGCCCCCCTCCCGGCCTACGGCGTGTACCTGCTCGGCAGGCCGCCCCCCGCCCTGCCCTGGGACGCCCACTGGCTGCGCTGGCCCGACTTCCGGCTGCCGGCCGAGCGCGACCGGGCCCCGGCGGTGCTGCGCGAGGCGTGGCGGCGCTGCGCCGACGAGCGGGTCGAGATCGCCTGCGGCGGCGGCCGCGGCCGCACGGGCACCGCCCTGGCCTGCCTCGCGGTCCTCGACGGGGTGCCGCCCGAGGAGGCCGTGGCCTTCGTGCGGCGCCACTACGACCGGCGCGCGGTGGAGACCCCATGGCAGCGGCGGTACGTGCGACGGTTCCCGTCGGCCGGGTGAGCGCCGAGGGAGTGCCGGGTGAGCGGCGAGGGAGTGGCGGGGAATGGCGGGTGAGCGGCGGGAGCCTGCCTGACCAGCGCCGGATGAGGTCTGGGCGGGGTCGGGTGAGAGCCGGGTGGGGGCCGGGGACGGTGATGGCGGGACGTGGTCAGTGGCCGCCGCTCGGCCGGTCGCAGCCGGTGTGGTCGGGGTAGCCGCCGAAGGCGTCGGTCCTCGTGGCCTCGCGGTTCATGGCGCCCTCCAGGCACATCCCGGAGTCGTCGATGAGGAAGCCGACGGCGGTCGGCCCGGAGGGGTACACCCGCAGTCCCGCGTCGTCGTAGCCGAGGCGGGTCAGCGCGGCCCGGGTGTGCGCCGGGTCGAAGTCGCCGCTCGTGCGCAGCGGTTCGAGGGCCTCCTCGATCCGGGCCGCCGCCGCGAGACCGGCACAGCGGGCCTGGCCGCGCAGGGGGAGGGGGTTCATGAAGCCGTGGTTCTCGGCGTAGTGGTCGCCGGGCGGGTGCATCGCCGGGTCCTCGACCGTGGCGGTCGGTGTCGGGGTCGGGGTCTCGCCGGGGCAGGTGACGTCCGCAGGGGCGCCGGACGCCGACGGCCGTGCGGAAACCGCCCCGCCGGGCGCTCGCGCGCCGGTGTCGTCGTCCGCCCGTTCCGCGCCGCACCCCGTCACCAGCAGGGCCAGCAGGGCCGGCGCCGCCACCGGCAGCAGGCCCCGTCGTACCGCGTTGATCATCGTCATCCTCCGATGGTCTCCCGGATGGTGCCGGCGGCACCATGAGCTGTCCTACTCAGATGCCCGCACGGCCTCGGCGGCCGGCGCCGCGGTCGGGAGCAGGGCCGACGGGTCACGGCGGACCGGGGCCAGCAGCAGCGGGGTGGCCAGCAGCAGCGCCCCCGACAGGGCGAGCGCGGCCCGCGGGCCCGTCAGACCGGCCAGCAGCCCCCACAGGGCCGTCAGCGCCGCGATCGCCGCCTTGCTGCTCACCGACCACGCCGCCAGCACGCGGGTGGTCCGGTCGGTCGGGGCCAGCTCCAGGCGGGCCGTCGCCAGCAGGGGGTTGTAGACGCCCATGCAGGTGATCAGCGCGAACTGCACGGCCATCACCAGCGCCAGGCCGCTCGCCCCCGGCCGCACCAGGACCAGCCCCAGCGACCAGCACGCCCGCAGGGTCCCCGCCGCCAGCAGCACCCGGCGCCGCCCGTACCGCTCGGGCAGCCGCCGGGCCAGCCGGGAGCCGAGCAGCCCGCCGGCGCACGGGAGGGCGAACGCGAGACCGTACTGCCAGGGCGAGAAGCCGAGCGGCCCGAGCATCAGCAGGGCCAGCGGTGGTGAGGCGGCCATGATCAGCCCGTTGACCAGTACACCGTTCAGGAACAGGGGCCGCAGCACCGGGTGGCTCAGCAGACACCGCCAACCCTCCAGCAGCTCTCCGCCGCCGATACGCTCCCGACGACCGGCCGCACGGTCCCCACGGTGGCCCTCGTGCCCGCTGCCCGCACCGACCTCGTACCCGCTGCCCGCGCGGCCCGCCTGCCCCTCGCCCTCACGCCCCCCGTGACCACCAGCCGTAGCCGCCTCTCCTCCCGCCCCGCGCACCATCGCTCGTTCCGCCCCGCCCCCGACCGCTCGTGCCGCCCCGCCCGCGACCGCCCGTTCCGCCCCGCCTCCGATCGCCCGCAGCCCCAGGGCGGACAGCAGATAGCTCACCGCGTTCGCCGTCACCGTCGTCACCGGGCCGAGCACGCCCATCGCGAAGCCGCCCAGCGGCGGGCCCAGCATGGTCGACGTCCAGGCGGTCGCCTCGAAGCGGGCGCCGGCGGCGAGCAGGTCCTCGCGGGGCAGCAGCGCCTTCAGGAACGCCCCGCTCGCCGCGCTGAAGGTGATGTCGGCGGACGCCACGACCACCGTCACCAGCAGCAGCTGGCCGAGCCCCAGCACACCGAGCGCGTAGGCCGCCGGGACGCTCAGCAGCGCCGCGCACCGCACCAGGTCCGCCGCGATCATCACCGGCCGCTTGCGGCGGAACTCCACCCACGGCGCGAGCGGCACCGCCGCCAGCGCCCCCACCGCGGGCCCGACGGCCGCCAGCGCGGCCAGCTGGGCCGGACCCACGTCCAGCACCAGTACCGCGATCAGCGGGAACGAGTCGAACGCCAGCCACGTCCCCACCGCGCTGACCGAGTACGCGCCCCACAGCCACCCGAAGTCACGCCCCAGCCCCCGCCGCCCGCCACGGCCTCCGCCACGTGCCGCCCGCCCCGTCACATCCAGCCACCTTCCCTCACGGACCGGGCGATCGTAGTGGCTGCCGCACGGGACCCCTCGCGCGTAGGCGAGAATGGGCCACATGAGTCTGTTCCGCGACGACGGCATCGTGCTGCGCACCCAGAAGCTGGGTGAGGCGGACCGGATCATCACGCTGCTCACCCGCGGCCACGGCCGGGTGCGCGCCGTGGCGCGGGGCGTGCGGCGCACCAAGTCCAAGTTCGGCGCCCGGCTGGAGCCCTTCTCCCACGTCGACGTGCAGTTCTTCGCGCGCGGCGGCGAGCTGGTGGGGCGCGGGCTGCCGCTGTGCACGCAGAGCGAGACGATCGCGCCGTACGGCGGAGGGATCGTGGCCGACTACGCCCGGTACACCGCCGGCACGGCCATGCTGGAGACCGCGGAGCGGTTCACCGACCACGAGGGCGAGCCCGCCGTCCAGCAGTACCTGCTGCTCGTCGGCGCGTTGCGCACCCTGGCCCGCGGCGAGCACGCCCCGCACCTCGTCCTGGACGCCTTCCTGCTGCGGTCGCTCGCCGTCAACGGGTACGCGCCCAGTTTCGACGACTGCGCGAAGTGCGGAATGCCCGGCCCGAACCGGTTCTTCTCCGTGGCCTCCGGCGGCTCGGTCTGCGCCGACTGCCGGGTGCCCGGGAGTGTCGTACCGTCGCCGCAGACCCTGGTCCTCCTGGGGGCGCTGCTCACGGGAGACTGGGAGACCGCGGACGCGTGCGAGCCGCGGTACGTGCGGGAGGGGAGCGGCCTGGTCTCCGCCTATCTGCACTGGCACCTGGAACGCGGACTGCGCTCGCTGCGGTACGTGGAGAAGTAGGTGCCGAGACCTGAGCCAGGATCTGGGCCGAAGCCGTAGGGCAAGACCGGAAGAGGAGACGAGAGCACCATGGTCGTACGCGGGTTTCTGGGGCGGCAGCGCCGGGAGTACAAGGCGCCGGAGCCGCACCCGTCGGGTGCCCGCGCGCCGAAGCTCCCCGGTGAGCTGGTCCCCAAGCACGTGGCCATCGTCATGGACGGGAACGGCCGCTGGGCCAAGGAGCGCGGGCTGCCGCGCACCGAGGGGCACAAGGTGGGTGCCGAGCGGGTCCTCGACGTCCTGCAGGGCGCGGTCGAGATCGGCGTCGGCGCCATCTCCCTCTACGCCTTCTCCACCGAGAACTGGAAGCGTTCGCCCGAAGAGGTGCGCTTCCTGATGAACTTCAACCGCGACTTCATCCGCAAGACCCGTGACCAGCTCGACGAACTCGGCATCCGGGTGCGCTGGGTGGGGCGGATGCCCAAGCTGTGGAAGTCCGTCGCCAAGGAGCTCCAGGTCGCCCAGGAGCAGACCAAGGACAACGACCGGCTCACCCTCTACTTCTGCATGAACTACGGCGGCCGTGCCGAGATCGCCGACGCGGCGAAGGCGCTCGCCGAGGACGTGAAGGCGGGCCGGCTCGACCCGGCGAAGGTCACCGAGAAGACCCTGCAGAAGTACATGTACTACCCGGACATGCCGGACGTCGACCTGTTCCTGCGGCCCAGCGGCGAGCAGCGCACCTCCAACTACCTGCTCTGGCAGAGCGCCTACGCCGAGATGGTGTTCCAGGACGTGCTGTGGCCGGACTTCGACCGCCGTGACCTGTGGCGGGCCTGCGTCGAGTTCGCCTCCCGCGACCGCCGCTTCGGCGGTGCCGTCCCCAACGAGGAACTGCTCGCCATGGAGGGGAAGCAGCCCTGAGCGAGCCGGTGGTGCGGGAACGCGATCCCGCGGACGCCGCAGCGGTGTCGTCTCCCGGGTTCCGCGGCTGCCTGGCGGTCGTGTCGCTGCTGTTCGCCGTGTGCCTGGCGCTGTTCAGCCACGCCGGCACCATCGAGATGGAGACCTTCCCCGGGCTGCGCGAGAACAGGGCGCCGGTCGTCGTCTGGATGCTGGTGCTCGCGGCGCCGGCCGGCGTGGCGGGGCTGGCGTGCGCGGGGTGGCGCAGTACGGCCGGACGGATCGGCATGGTGCTGCTCGTGGTGATCGTCGCCCTGCGGATGTGGACCCTCGCGCCGATGCTGCACTGCTGGTCGTACGACAGTGTCGGCCGCGAGGACGACGGCTCGTACTCCTGCTACAACCGGGACATGACCGCGGGCTGACCTCGCTCGACGACAGCGCGCCCCCCGACGACGGCACAGGGCGCCGCCCGGCGACGACACAGCGCGCCCCTCACCCGAGCGAGACGGGCGAGGGGCGCGCGACTTCCAGGCGGCTCTGCCGCCGGGGTCAGCAGCCGATCAGGCGCGAGGCCAGGTAGCCCTCGATCTGGTCCAGGGAGACCCGCTCCTGCTTCATGGTGTCGCGCTCGCGGACCGTCACCGCGTTGTCGTCCAGGGTGTCGAAGTCGACCGTCACGCAGTACGGCGTGCCGATCTCGTCCTGGCGGCGGTAGCGGCGGCCGATGGCGCCGGCGTCGTCGAACTCGATGTTCCAGTGCTGGCGCAGCGCCTGGGCGAGGCCCTTGGCCTTCGGGGAAAGCTCCGGGTTCCTCGACAGGGGGAGCACGGCGACCTTCACCGGGGCCAGGCGGTGGTCGAGGCGCAGCACCGTGCGCTTCTCCATCTTGCCCTTGGCGTTGGGCGCCTCGTCCTCGATGTAGGCGTCGAGCAGGAAGGCGAGCATGGCGCGGCCGACACCGGCCGCGGGCTCGATGACGTACGGTGTCCAGCGCTCCCCGGCCTCCTGGTCGAAGTAGGAGAGGTCCTGGCCGGAGGCCTTGGAGTGCGCGCCGAGGTCGTAGTCGGTGCGGTTGGCGACGCCCTCCAGCTCGCCCCACTCGCTGCCGCCGAACTGGAAGCGGTACTCGATGTCGGCGGTGCGCTTGGAGTAGTGGGAGAGCTTCTCCTTCGGGTGCTCGTACCACCGCATGTTCTCAGTGCGCAGGCCCAGGCCGGTGTACCAGTTCCAGCGCTGCTCCATCCAGTACTCCTGCCACTTCTCGTCCTCGCCCGGCTTGACGAAGAACTCCATCTCCATCTGCTCGAACTCGCGGGTGCGGAAGATGAAGTTGCCCGGCGTGATCTCGTTGCGGAACGACTTGCCCATCTGGGCGATGCCGAACGGCGGCTTGCGACGCGAAGTGGTCTGCACCTGGGCGAAGTTGGTGAAGATGCCCTGGGCGGTCTCGGGACGCAGGTAGGCGATGGAGCCGGTGTCCTGGGTCGGGCCGAGGTGCGTCGACAGCAGGCCGGAGAACTGCTTGGGCTCGGTGAACTGGCCCTTGTTGCCGCAGTTGGGGCAGTTGACGTCGGCGAGGCCGTTCTCCGGGGCGCGGCCCTTCTTCTCCTCGTACGCCTCCTCCAGGTGGTCCGCGCGGAACCGCTTGTGGCAGGAGGTGCACTCGGTCAGCGGGTCGGTGAAGGTGGCGACGTGACCGGAGGCGACCCACACCTCGGAGGCCAGGATGACGGACGAGTCGATACCGACCACGTCCTCGCGCGACGTCACCATGTAACGCCACCACTGGCGCTTGATGTTCTCCTTGAGCTCGACACCCAGCGGCCCGTAGTCCCAGGCGGCGCGCTGGCCGCCGTAGATCTCACTGCAGGGGAAAACGAAGCCACGGCGCTTGCTCAGGCTGACGATGGTGTCGATCTTGTCGGCGGCCACGGTGCTCTCTTCATTACGACGACGGGCGACGAAGCGAGATGCGCTTCACAGCGAATGCTTCAGGGTACCGGCGGGGGCTCCCCCTCAACCAAATCGGTCCCCGGATACCGCATTGTTGACAACGGTTTCCATCTTTGTTGAAAATGACTGTCATGAACGCACGACGACACCTCATACCCGTGGCGGCGACCCTGGCCACCGTCCTCGGCGCCACGACCCTCACCGCCTGCTCCACCGAGAGCGCCGCCGCGGGCGACACGGGCAAGTTCGACGTCGTCGCGTCGTTCTACCCCATGGCCTTCCTCGCCGAGCGGATCGGCGGCGACCACGTGCATGTCACCAGCCTCACCGAGCCCGGCACCGAACCGCACGACCTGGACGTCAGCGCCCGGCAGCGGGCCCAGCTGGAGGAGGCCGACGCGGCCCTCTACCTCGCGGGCCTCCAGCCGGCCGTCGACGACGCGGTGCGGCAGGCCGGCACCCCCACGAAGATCGACGCGGCGAAGCTCACCACTCTCGAGGACCTCGGCACCGGGGACGGGCACGACCACGGCGGCGGGGAGTCCGAGGGCGGCGACGAGCACGCCCGCGACCCGCACCTCTGGCTCGACCCGGTGAAGTACGCCGAGGTCGCCGAAGGCGTCGGCAAGGCCTTCGAGAAGGCCGACCCCGACCACGCCGCCGACTACCGGAAGAACACCGAGACCCTGGTCAAGCAGCTCGGCGACCTCGACACCCGGTTCGCCGACGGCCTGCGGAACACCAGGACCAAGGTCTTCTTCACCAGCCACGCCGCCTTCGGCTACCTCGCCGAACGCTACGGTCTGACCCAGGAGGCCATCTCCGGCCTCGACCCGGAGAGCGAGCCCAGCCCCGCCCGGATCCGCGAACTGCAGGGCGAGGCCAGGGCAGACGGCGTCACCACCGTCTTCTACGAGACACTGGTGTCCGGCAAGACCGCCAAGACCCTCGCCAAGGACGCGGGCCTGAAGACCGACGTCCTCGACCCGGTCGAGGGCATCACCGAGAAGTCCCGGGGCCAGGACTACTTCGCGGTCATGGACGCCAACCTCACGGCCCTGAAATCGGCCCTGGGAGCCAAGTGACCACTTCAATGGAGGGCGGCATGACCGAGCCCGTCATATCCCTGCGCGGCGTCCGCGCGGAACTGGGCGCGCGCCCCGTCCTGCGCGGCATCGACCTCACCGTGCACCGCGGAGAGGTCGTCGCGCTGCTCGGCGCCAACGGCTCCGGCAAGTCGACGGCCGTGCGCAGCGTCATCGGCCAGGTCCCGGTCACCGCCGGGCGGATCGAGTTGTTCGGCACCGAGCGGCACCGCTTCCGCGACTGGGCACGCGTCGGCTACGTCCCGCAGCGCACCACCGCCGCGGGCGGGGTCCCCGCCTCGGTCGCCGAGATCGTCTCCTCGGGCCGGCTCTCCCGCACCCGCTTCGGCCTCTTCCGCAGGACCGACCAGGAGGCCGTACGCCGCGCCCTGGACCTGGTCGGCATGGCCGACCGGGCCAAGGACTCCGTCAACGCCCTCTCCGGCGGCCAGCACCAGCGCGTGCTCATCGCCCGCGCCCTCGCCGCCGCACCCGAACTGCTGATCATGGACGAGCCTATGGCCGGCGTCGACCTGGCCAGTCAGGAGGTCCTCGCCCGCACGCTGCGCGAACAGGTCTCCCGGGGCGCGACCGTCCTGCTGGTGCTGCACGAACTCGGCCCGCTGGAGCCCCTGATCGACCGCGCGGTCGTCCTGCGCGACGGCTGTGTGACCCACGACGGACCGCCCCCGCAGGCCGTCGGCCAGCACGCCCTGCCCGGCCACGACCACGTCCACCCGCACGCGCCGGCGGGCACCGAACCGATCCGCACGGGACTGCTGAGCTGATGGAATTCCTCGACTACCCCTTCATGCAGCGGGCGCTGCTCGCCGCCGTGCTGGTCGGCGTCACCGCCCCCGCCATCGGCATCTACCTGGTCCAGCGCCGCCAGGCCCTGATGGGCGACGGAATCGGCCACGTCGCCATGACCGGCGTCGGCCTCGGCTTCCTGCTCTCCTGGTCACCGGTGTGGATGGCCACCCTGGTCTCCGTCTGCGGCGCGGTCCTCATGGAGCTGATCCGCTGGTACGGCAGGACCCGCGGCGACATCGCCCTCGCCATGCTCTTCTACGGCGGCATGGCGGGCGGCGTGATGTTCACCAACCTCGCGCCGGGCGGCTCCAACGCCAACCTGACGTCGTACCTGTTCGGATCCCTGTCCACGGTCTCCGAGTCGGACGTCACGGCGATCTGCCTGCTCGCCGGTTTCGTCGTGGTGGTCACCCTCTGCCTGCGCCGGCAGCTCTTCGCGGTCAGCCAGGACGAGGAGTTCGCCCGGGTCACCGGCCTGCCGGTGCGCGCCCTGAACCTGCTGGTCGCGGTCACGGCCGCCGTGACGGTCACCGTCGCGATGCGCGTGGTCGGACTGCTGCTGGTGTCGGCGCTGATGGTGGTCCCGGTGGCCGCCGCGCAGCAGCTCAGCCGCAGCTTCGCCGCCACCTTCGCCATCGCCGTCGCGATCGGCGTGAGCGTGACCCTCGGCGGCACCGTCACCTCCTACTACCAGGACGTCCCGCCCGGTGCGACGATCGTGCTGCTGACCATCGGAGCCTTCGTCGCGCTGACCGCGCTGGCCGCCCCGCTGGCCCGGCGCCGCGCCCGGGCACTCGCCGCCGAGCGGCCCGAACCGGACCCCATGGAGTGCGCGATTCCGGCCACGCGCGAGGCCGGGGACGGGATCGGCGTCTGACCGCGCCCGGTCCGGGCTGGCACAATGGCCCGGCAGGCGCTGACGCGCGAGCCATCAAGGAGGACAACCGGTGACCACCGCTGGACCGCCCGTGAAGGGCCGCGCCACCCGGCAGCGCGCCGCCGTGGCGGCGGCGCTCGACGAGGTCGAGGAGTTCCGCAGCGCGCAGGAACTCCACGACATGCTCAAGCACAAGGGCGACTCGGTCGGTCTGACCACGGTGTACCGCACCCTGCAGTCCCTCGCCGACGCCGGCGAGGTCGACGTCCTGCGCACCTCCGACGGCGAGTCCGTCTACCGCCGCTGTTCCACCGGCGAACACCACCACCACCTCGTCTGCCGCTCCTGCGGCAGGGCGGTCGAGGTCGAGGGCCCGGCCGTCGAGAAGTGGGCGGAGGCCATCGCCGCGGAGCACGGGTACGTCAACGTGGCGCACACCGTGGAGATCTTCGGTACGTGCGCGGAGTGCGCCGCCGCCGCGGGCTGAACGCGCGCCGACAGCAGAGCGGGCCGCCCCCCGGGAGGGAGCGGCCCGCTGCGTCGTCCGTGCCGGTGAGGCGGGCGACCGGAGCCTCAGGCGGATCAGATCGCCAGGCGGGTCAGGCCGCCAAGCGGATCACCGGGTGGATCACCAGACGGATCAGAACATCACGCGGTAGGTGTTCCAGCCGCCGGTGCCGATCTGCACGCGGGGCTTGTACGGGGCGGCGGCCGAGCCGGTGCCCTTGTACAGCCACAGCGCGCCGGCCGTGTCCCGCGCGACCAGGTCGGTGGTGCCGTCGAGGTCGATGTCACCGACGGAGATCAGGTAGTTGAACATGTTCCAGCCGGCGCCGATCTTCGTGCGCGGCTTGAACGGCGCCTTGTAGCTGCCGGTGCCCTGGTAGAGCCACAGCACGCCGTACTTGTCGCGGGCGACGATGTCGTCGTGGCCGTCGTTGGTCAGGTCGCCCTTGCCGGTGATCTGGGTGTAGGCGTTCCAGCCGGCGCCGATCTTGATGCGCGAGGTCACCCGGCCGTCGCCGTAGCCGAGGTACAGCCACAGCACACCGCTCTTGTCCCGGGCGAGCAGGTCGTCCGCGGCGGCGCCGCCGACGTCACCGGCGGAGAAGAGCTTGTCGTAGATGTCGTAGCCCCAGCCGACCTTGACGTGGGTGAGGTCCACGTCCCGGTAGCTGTACAGGTCGCCGTAGGTGACGTGCCAGAGGCCGTCCGCCCAGCCGTCGTTGTCGTGGTCGGCCTGGGTGAGGATGGGGGTGTCCTGCCAGCCCTTGCCGGCGTATTCCCGGGCCTCCAGTCCACCCGTGCCGTTGGGCACATAGGCGTACAGGTCACCGTTGTTGTCCACGCCGTAAAGGGCGTTGATCTGTGCGTCCTCGGCCGCGGTGCCTGCCGTCGAACCGGTGAACGTGCTCTTGTGCGATGCAGACGCCGAGGGCTTCAGGGGCTTGAAGGTGGGCCCGCTGTCGTCGGCGGCGAAGGCGCTGGTGCCGGTCGCCGCGAGAGCGGCGGTGAGCGCCGCAGCCGTGACGCGCGCCAGGGTCTGACGCACGCGCGTGCCGGAGCTTTTGGCCACGTGGGTCTCCAGAGTCATGAGGAACGGATCCGCGGCCGGGAGGCGACCGGCAAGATCCACTGATGCCCCATCATCCCTGCACGTGTCCTTTACATGTCAATTGGATTTATGTTCGGTATAGAAAGCGGTGCAGAAGCGGGACGAAGGTGCAACGGAGGTGCGTACAACCTTTTGGGCTGCCGGGTGTCGGTGGTAGGGCGGCAGGCGGTCGGACAAGTATTGAATGACAGATATTGAAATCTGTCATTCGTCGTGCGAGGCTGGGTGCCATGACGACGACGCACACTCCCCGCACCCTCGGCACCACCGGCCCCGACGTCTTCCCCCTCGGTCTCGGCTGCATGGGCATGTCCGGCATGTACGGTGCCGCGGACCGCGCCGAGTCGCTCGCCACGGTGCACGCCGCCCTGGAGGCGGGCGTGACCCTGCTGGACACCGGCGACTTCTACGGCATGGGCCACAACGAACTCCTGATCGCCGAGGCACTGCGCACCGCACCCCCGGCCCTCCGTGAGAACGCCCTGCTCAGCGTGAAGTTCGGGGCGTTGCGCGGCCCGGACGGCAGCTGGCTCGGCTTCGACGGCCGGCCCGCCTCGGTGAAGACCTTCGCCGCCTACTCGCTGCAGCGCCTCGGCGTCGACCACATCGACGTCTACCGGCCCTCCCGCCTCGACCCGCAGGTGCCGATCGAGGAGACGGTCGGCGCCGTCGCGGAACTGGTCGAACAGGGTTACGTACGGCACATCGGCCTGAGCGAGGTCGGAGCCGACACCATCCGCCGGGCCGCCGCCACCGCCCCGATCGCCGACCTGCAGATCGAGTACGCGCTCATCTCGCGCGGCATCGAGCGGGAGATCCTGCCGGCCGTCCGTGAACTGGGCATCGGCATCACTGCGTACGGCGTCCTCTCGCGCGGGCTGATCTCCGGGCACTACACGCCGGACCGGCGGTTCGCGGCCGACGACTGGCGCGCCCACACCCCCCGCTTCCAGGGCGACAACTACCGGCACAACCTCGGCCTGGTGGAGTCCCTGCGGAAGATCGCCGAGGAGAAGGGCGCGACGGTCGCGCAGATCGCCATCGCCTGGGTGCTCTCCCGGGGCCCGCGGTACGACACGGCCATCGTGCCGCTCGTCGGCGCGCGCACCCGTGAGCGCCTCGCCGAGTCGCTGGGTGCCCTGGACGTGACCCTGGACGCGGCGGACCTCGCCGCCATCGAGGGCGCCGTGCCGGCCGACGCCGCCGCGGGCACCCGCTATGCCGCGGCGCAGATGGCGATGCTCGACAGCGAACGCTGACATCCGGCCGGGTACCGTCTAGGTATGGCAGCGACCACCGAGACCCTGACCGCCGAGCGCATCCTCGAAGCGACCGAGGAGGTGCTGCGCCGCCACGGCCCGGCGAAGGCGACCGTGGTCGACGTGGCCCGCGCGCTCGGCGTCAGCCACGGCAGCGTCTACCGCCACTTCCGTACGAAGGCGGCGCTGCGCGAGGCGGTGTCCAAGCGCTGGCTGGACCGTACGACGGAGCGCCTGGCGGCGGTCGCCGCCGACGACGACGTGGACCCCGCGACCCGGCTGCGGAACTGGCTGGCGACGCTGTTCGAGGCCAAGCGGCACAAGGCGGGCGACGACCCGGAGCTGTTCGCCACCTACATGGTCCTCGTCGAGGAGAACGGCCTCGCGGTCGGCGACCACGTCGCCGACCTGACCGGCCAGCTCGCCGACATCATCCGGGCCGGCAACGCCGACGGCACCTTCGCCGCCCCGGACCCGGCCGTCTCGGCCCGCGCCCTCTTCCAGGCCACCGGCCGCTTCCACGACCCGTGCTACGCCCGCGAGTGGCAACTCCCCGGCGTCGAAGCGGAGTTCGACGCTCTCGTGGACCTGGTGATCCGGGGGCTGCGCGCCGCCCGGTAGGGCTGGAGGAGGCTCCGGGATCGCGGGCCCGCCCCGGCTCTCAGGCGTCCGGCCCCTGTTCCAGCCTGTCGTTCACGTCGTCCCAGCAGATCGCCTCCCAGCGCTGCGTCAGGTCCCCGACGAGCGCGAAGGCTTCGGCGCGGTCGCTGTCGGGCAACGTGATCAGACGGACGTGTCTGGCGCGGCGCGCCCGTGCTGCCGTGCCGGTGCGGTGGAGCCGTCCGGCTGACGCGCTCGTTGCCGGAACGGACAACCCTCCGCGCCGGTGGGCGGTACGGGATGCACGGAACCCCATGATGTCCCCGGCCCGGGAGGGGGCCAGCCACCACGGGCCGGCGCCCGCACCGGCGCTCTCGCCGGCCACCGCACGGCCGGGCTCCCCGGAGGCGGTTCCCGCCCAGGGCCGCAGCCCGAGGACGTCGAGCGGGGCGTTGCCGTGCACGCCGTACACCGGCGGGAGTGATCCGGCAGGCGGACAGCCCCTCTGTTCCCTGACCGGCTGCGGTCGTGACAACCGCAGCCGTTATCAAGCCAGTTGATGGCTGGAAATGATCCATTGTCACCGGTCGGGCGGTAGGGTCGTGGCAAAAACCGACCGTGCCGAGCCCGCGGATGAGCGGGCTTTTTCTGTGGTCGATCGACCTTGGGGGAGTAGAGCGTTGAATGCCAGGTTGCGGACCGTGCCGGGATGGCGCGGATTCGCGGCGATACTGACGGCCCTGGTGATGGTCCTGGGCGTCGACCTGCGGCCGGCGGCGGCCGAGGGCGAGACATGGGTCTACTACAGATCCGACGTACTGGAGGCGTGGGAGTACGGGGGCCCGGGCGTACGGGGGGCCGCCGCGGCGGCACTGACCGGCTCGGACGCGGACATCCAGGCCTTCATGAGCACCGACCTGCCGAAGCTGGAGGTGGACGACCTGCGGGTGCAGGTCGCCCAGCTCATGGCCATCGGCGGACCGGCTGTCCGGAAGGCCGCCGACACCGCCCTCGGCGGCGGCGAGGAGGAACTGCGGACGTTCCTCGACGACACCTTCGCCCCGGCCTACGAGGAGGACCTGCGCGTCCAGGCCGGCCAGCTCATGGCCTTCGGCGGTCCGGGCGTGAAGCGCGCGGGCAGCGCCGCGCTGGACGGCACGACGGACGACGTGATCACGTTCCTGCGCGACGGCCAGTACCGGGCCCGTGAGGACGACAACCGGGTCCGCGTCCTGCAGCTGATGTACTCCGGCGGCCCGAACGTGCGCAAGCTCGCCGAGCAGGCCATGAACGGCACGGCCGAGGACGTCCAGGAGTTCCTCGACGACGGCTGGCAGGTGGCGGCGGCCCGCGACCAGGAGCTGCTCACCGTCACCCAGCTGGCCGCACTCGCCGACGCCGCGCAGAAGCAGGCGCGTCAGCTGACCGAGACCGCCAAGGAGGAGGCCGCCAAGGCCCAGCAGGCCACCGAGGCCGCCAAGGCGGCGGCCCAGGTCGCGGCCCAGGAGGCCCTGGCGGCCAAGGACTCGGCCGGCAAGGCCGCGGCGGCCGCGTCCCGCGCCGCTGCCGCCGCCGACCGGGCGGCCCAGTCGGCCCGCACGGCGGTGGCGGCGGCCGCCGCGGCCAACGCCACCGCACGGGTGGCCGCGACCGCCGCCGCGCAGGCCGCCTATGCCGCCAGCCGCGCCGGTGGCGCCGCCTCCTCGGCCAGGTCCGCCGCCGCTGCCGCGGCCGGTGACGCCACCCGGGCCAAGCAGGCCCGCGAGGCCGCGCAGAAGGCCCGCGACGCCGCCGACGGGGCGGAGAAGGCGGCCGACGCCGCCGACCAGGCGGGCATCGCCGCCGACAACGCCGCGAAGGCGGCATCCGCCGCGGCCAGTGCCGGTGCCAACGCCGCCGCTGCCGCGGCCGCCGCCGCCGACGCGGGCCGCTGGGCCGGTGAGGCGGGCGCCAAGAGCGACGAGGCCGTCGCCGCTGCGGCCCGCGCCAAGCGGCTGGCCGGCCAGGCCACGCGCGCGGCCAACGCCGCGCAGGTGAACGCCAACCAGGCCGCCACGGCCGCCCGGCAGTCGCGCGACGCGGCCAACAGCGCCGCCGTGCACGCCAGGGCCGCGGCGGCCGCCGCCGACAAGGCGGCGGACGAGGCCGGCAAGGCCGTCGACGCCGCCGCCGCCTCCACCGAGGCGGCGAACGCGGCGAGCACGGCGGCGGACAAGGCGACGGCAGCGGCCGACCAGGCCGCGACCGTCGTCCAGTTGGCCCGCAAGGCCGACGCGGAGCGGCTCGCCCAGCAGCAGGACGAGGCGGTGCTCGCGGCCGAGGAGGCCGCCAGGGCCTACGACGCCCGCGTCGCCGCCGCCGAGTACGAGTTCGGCCGTCGCCAGCAACTCGACACCGAGACGCAGCAGTTGCTGCAGGAGGCCGAGGCCGCCACCGACCCCGCGGTCACGGCCGCCAAGGGCCGGCAGGCCGCCGTCAACCTGCTGGACACCGCCGGGACCTGGGTGAAGGACGCCGCGGAGATCGCCCTGTCGGGCACCGACGCGGACGTCGCCGAATTCGTGAGCACCACCCTTGCCGTGGCCATGGAGCAGGACGACCGGGCCGGCGTGGCGCACATCGCGCAGACCACCGCGATCCCCGCGCAGCGGCAGGCCGCCCTGGAGGTCCTGGACCAGCCGATCGCCCAGGTGCGCGAGTGGCTGCGTACCCGCGCCTACCCGGGCAAGGAGGACGACGACCGCGTCGCCGTGGCGAAGATCGCCGCCGAGGGCGGTCCGGGCGTACGGGCCGCCGCGAGCAAGGCACTCGACGGCACCGCCGACGACGTGGCCCACTTCCTGGAGGTCGGCCGCTACGAGGCGCAGCAGGACGACGACCGGGTCGCCGTCACCCAGGCCCTCGCCACCGGCGGCCCCGAGGTCCAGGCCGCCGCGCAGGCCGCACTGTCCGGCCCGCCGACCGCGCTGCGCCCCTTCCTGGAGGTCGGCCTGTACAAGGCGCGCCAGCGCGACGCGAACGCGGCCGCCCACATCGCCGAGGTCAGCGTCCTGCTCCAGGCTGCCTACACCTCGGCGTCGCTCGCCCAGAAGGACGCCGCCGAAGCGCAGAAAGTGGCCGCGAACGCGCGCAAGGACGCCGAGAACGCAGTCCTGTGGGCGGAAAGGGCCGACGCGTCGGCCAAGGAGGCGGACACCTACGCCCGGCAGGCCGACGCCTCGGCGGACCAGGCGGCCCAGGACGCGGCCCGCGCCGCCGACTCGGCGAAGACGGCCAGGAAGGCGGCCGCCTCGGCCCAGCAGGCGGCCCAGTCGGCGGCCCGCTCGGCGGCGAGCGCCCAGCACTCCGCCACGGTCGCCTCCGGCTACTCCGCGCAGGCCGGCACGTCGGCCTACCAGGCGCGGCTCTCAGCGCAGCAGGCGGGCAAGGACTCCGCCGCGGCGGCCAGGGCGTCGTCGGAGGCCCTGAAGATCGCCGCCGACAAGCTGGTCGAGGAACTCAAGGCGCAGATCCAGCAGGAGACCCCCGACCCCAGCAAGCCGCTGTCCGACAAGGAACTGCGCAGGGCCCTGGAGAAGCGGCTGGTCTCCTACCGGCACGACGCCCTGGCGAACGGTGACCTCAAGCCCGGCGAGACGCTGCTGGTCTGCGGGGCGGACGGCGCCGGCGGCATGGGGTGCATCACCACCACGTACCTCGACCGCCTGATCGCCTGGTACGTGGGTGCCGAGGAGATCGAGAAGTGCCTCACCAAGCCGGACGGGTCCTGCTTCGAGGGGCTGGCGCTGCACGCCCTGCGGCTGAAGGTGCTCCGCAAGACCCCGTGCAACAGCTTCGTGCCGGGCACGCGCGTCCTCATGGCGGACCGCACCACCCGGCCGATCGAAGAGGTGCGCGTCGGGGACCGGGTCCTCGCCACCGATCCGCTGTCCGGCCGTACGGCGGCCGAGCCGGTGGTGAACACCATCGTCGGGGAGGGCACGAAGAGCCTCGTCGGCGTCGGCGTCCACGGGTCGGGCGACCGGTCCGGCGGGACGGTGGTCGCCACCGCGGGGCATCCGTTCCGGGTTGGCGACGGCGCGGTCGACGCAGCCTGGGTCGACGCCGGTGACCTGCGGCCCGGCATGCGGCTGCGCACGGACACGGGCGAGCACACGGACGTCACGGGGACCGAGGCGTGGACCGCCGCCGAGCAGCGGGTCCACAACCTGACGGTCGACGAACTCCACACCTACTATGTGCTCGCCGGGAACACCCCGGTCCTGGTGCACAACGCCGGCAAGGGATTCTGCGGCGAGGACGCCAAGGCACTGGAGGACTGGGACAAGGCGACGTTCGGCAGCCTCGAGGAGACCGCCAAGTACCACCTCGACAAGCACGGCAAGGGCCGGACCCTCGCCGAGTACACCAAGGAGGCGAAGGACCTCTGGAACAAGACCAAGCCGGAGGACCGCGTCCCCTGGAAGCTCAACAACGGCGAGATGGGATGGAAGATCAGGGGTGGCCTGTTCGGCGGCGAAGGCATCTACACCAAGGACGGAAAGATCGTGACCTGGCATGACTGAGTCGGCCGAGTTCCGCGAGGCCTTCGTGGCGTTCCGGGCGATGCCCTACCCGGACTACCCGGCCCTGGAGGAGCTCCGCGACTGGAACTCCGTGCTCCTGGACCTGGACGGTCACATCGCCGGGTACGCCACCCAGGTGTACGACGGACGCCTGGAAGCCGCACGCGTGCCGGAGACCGACGCCCTGGTGCGCAAGCTGGGCTCCCTGCGCCGGGACCTGGAGGAGATCCGGCCCCGGCAGGACGAGGACGCCGCCCTTCTGGACGAGTACCGCCGCTACACGGCGGCACTGGACCGGCTGGTGCGGGCCTTGGCGTCA